>JAZQDA010000121.1:0-31360 GCA_045546535.1 Clostridia bacterium
AGGCTATTATATAACAAACGGAAAAGATATCGACATCACATGGGAGAAAAAGACACGTACAGGAAAAACAGTTTATTACACTGAAGATGGTGAAGAACTTGTTTTAAATCCGGGAAACACATTCGTTCAGATTATGCCAAAAGATGCAAAAATCACAATTTCATAAAATCAAACAGTATAATTTAAAGACTCTTTGCTTATAAAAGCGAAGAGTCTTTTTTTCTGCAATTAACAAAATTCGACCTTTGTGAATATTATAAACGTGAACAGTTGTGTATGAATTTACGCAACTTATTAAGGAGGTGACAATATGACAATCACTTTTATGCCTGAAAATCCAAGACTTGCATCTGCGTATGTGCCTTTTCAGAAATATGAGAACTTATATTCAACAGAAAAATCCCTCGAAAGAGGAACAATTTTCAAAGATCTTGATATTCCTTTTGAAACCTATAAGGACAATCCGGTAATGAATCCATTTATAAAATAAAACGGAGGTATAATAATGATTTATCCAAAGACAGATTTCTGTCCTTTTAATGAGGATACCCCTCAATATAATGTCTCACCTGAGAGAAATACAAATAACTGTCCCGAAAGAGATGCAACCAATTGCCCGGGAGAAAATGTGCGCAGCGGAATGGAAAACAAACCCACAAACTCAACACAAAGCGAAATGATGAAACAAATAATGCACACAGAATTTGCTCTTACTGATTTAAATCTTTTTCTCGACACTCATCCCGATTGTAAAGAAGCACTTGAACTTTTTACAAAACTTGCCGCCACTTTAAAAAGTTTAAAGGCTGATTACGAAACAAAATTTGGTCCTCTTTATGCATGGTCAAGTAGAAAAGAGACCCCGTTTCAGTGGGTAGAGCAGGGCACAAAATGGCCCTGGGAAATATAAGGAGGTAAAAATTATGTGGAATTATCAAAAAAGACTTATGTACCCTATAAAAATAAAAAATCCAAACCCCGAAATTGCAAAAATTGTAATATCGCAGTATGGCGGTCCGTACTCCGTTAGACTATAAATATTATACCATAATTGGAAGAAAATGTCAACTATTTTTCGGCTGAAAACCGCATAAATACTGGCTTTGAATGATTATAAGTAGTAGTAAAAAATCAGTTCGCGATTTTGTTTGTCGAAAACAATTTTTTCAACAAAACTCTTAATGATTTCGTTCTTTTCTTTCATTGAGATTTTGTCATCAAATAGTTTTTCTACTATTTTTTTGTTCTTTTTAATGAGTTTTTTGGTAAGTATATCAGGATTATCGGGTTTTGATGGAAGTTTGTTATTCAGTTCCTTTATTGTATTTGTAATTGCCTGTTTTAATTCCCGGTATTCTTCTGCCGTGTCAATTTCATTTAAAAATGCTTCTTTTGCTCGTTCAAGTTTTTTCTGCTCTTTTTTTATCTGTGCTTTTATAATTTCAGTTTCTATATCTTTTTGTCCTATTTTGCGTATGTTTTGTATTGTGCCCAGTTCAAAATCTTTTTTGATTTGTTCCAGGACTATATTGACAGTTTTTTCATACGGCATACTGTGAGATACACTGCAATTCATTTTTGTATATTTTTGACACTGCAGATAGTTTCCGCCTTTTATAAGAGTAGCACCGCAATTACTGCAACGCATTACTCCTTGCAGTACATTTGAAAAGTTAAAAGGTTTTTCGCTGTTTTGATGCAGGATTTTGTTTTTGGTGATAATTTGTTGTGCTTCTTGCCAAAGGTCGTCGCTTATTATCCTTTCATGGCTGCCGTCTTTTATCATAATGTCCGGATCCTCAAAATTACGCCTGGTTCTTCTTTGGGGATTCCATCGTATTTTACCTATATAAACAGGATTTTGCAGAATGTAGTCTATTGTTCTGCTTTCAAAAATGTTTCCCCGGTGAGTTTTAGCACCCATATTATTACATTCTCTGACAATTGCTCTTACGCTATTTCCCGACACATAACTTTCAAATATGTATTTAACAATCTTTGCTTCGTTTTCTTCGGCAATATATTGTTTATCTAAAATTTTATAACCATAAGGCGGAACACTTAACGGTTCGCCTTTTTCTGCTTTTAAGGTCATTCCTCGTTTTACTTCTTCACCGAGATTTATTGAATAGTATTCGTCCATCGCCTCGAGCATTGCTTCCATCAGAACGGAAGTTTTATCATCACTCAGCGGTTCCGCAATTGATATAACGTCAATACCGCATTGTTTTCTGAGCATTGATTTATATACTATACTGTCTTCTCTGTTTCTTGCAAAACGGGAAAATTTCCATACAAGTATAACTTGAAACGGCGCAGGTGTTTCTTTGGCCACAGATATCATTTTTTGAAATCCAGGTCTTTTATCTGCTTTCCTGCCTGATATGCCGTCATCTTTAAATATGTATTCATTAGGAATAATTATTTTGTGAGATTTAGCATAATCTTTTATTGCTTTAATCTGACTTTCGGGGCTGTACTCCAACTGGTCATCTGTTGACACACGGATATATGCCGCACCTATTCTTGTGTTACTCATAAAAAAACACCTCTTCTTTAGTCTATGTTTAATAGTTGACAAAAAGAGGTATTTATGCTACAATTATCCTTGGTTGATGGATGTGTTTTGTAACTATAAATACATCTTTTCCAAATCCCTACCTGTTGGCGCAGGTGGGGATTTTTTATTTTGCGTAGTTTATATTATTTTCACCTTTATATAATCATGACATAACGGGTATGCCTTATTTTGTTATGTCATAATTGGTTTAGTGTTTATGGTCTGCAAATTTTGCAGGGAATATATTCTTTTTCGGCTTCGCTTCGGCTGTATTCCTTAAGATTTTTATTTTTTATAGTATAGCAGTCAGAAAGGTGAAACCGTGTACCTGTTTTTGTTACATATACGATATCAGACGTTGAGTCAGACGTATTTGTATCGTTAACGGTCGCTATTGTTGAATCTGACAAAATTTCCTGTGCTGAATAGTCTGATAATGCTTCAGGTATATTGGCTACTGAATAATGTTGCATCAGAGCAAATGTAAAAACGGCAGTAAAAAGCATAAGTGTCAGAGTTTGTATTATTCTGTGAGGTAACTTTAAAACATTATAAGCAAAAGTCCACGCCTCTGCTTCGTTTAACTTGGAAACGCTTTTGTGTTTATGCTCTATATGACCGCATTCATGGAGCAGGACCATAAGTTTATCTGCTTCATCTTTCGTATGGCCGAGGAAAACGTATTTTAATTCATTGTGATTATATACAAAGCCCTCTTCATCCACATTCTCGAGTTCAAGTTCAGATAATATTTCGTTGCCTCTTTGTGAATGGATATATATAATTTCATATCCTTTTCTTTCGAGATATTGTCTGATGTGAATCTCATCGAGTTTTTTTACTTTAAGTTTAAATATAAAATGTTTCAGCATCTTTTTCCTCCGTGTTTCACAACAAGAAGACGATGCCCGTTATGTCAGATTAACAAGTTTATTTATATTTGTCTTTCTTAAGTTTAATTTTTGTTTTTTCATCCGGAGCCTTTACATGATATTCTTTTCCGGAAGATGCAGCAATAAATGGTTGGTCATTATATTTTTCCAAAGTTGTAACATTATCTTCAGGTTCGATTCCAAGAAGTTTATCGACAGCAGGTTGCATTTCAGGTTTGGAACGGTATTCTTTTATTACTTTTTGTTCATGAGGCGTGTATATAATTTCTGGTAGTGTTTCAGTGGTGTCCCAACCCATTAAATGTGCAGGAGTAGTATTAAGTTTATCAGCAATTGATTTTAATTTGCTTGCGGGTATATTAGATATTATACCAGTTTCATATTTATGAATAGTTTGTTTGGTTGTTTTTGCAGCAACTGCAAGTTCTTCTTGTGTGTACTTATATTGAAGTCTTAGATTTTTAATTTTTTCTCCGATGGTCAATTACATCACCTCTTGACAAGTAAAATAATATGTGATATCATATTTACATAAGGAACGGCTTTGACGTTCCGCATATAAGCAATTTAATTTTTATAGTCGCTCATTTGGCAGAATGGGCGACTATTATTTTTTTATGTATTTTATTATCTCTAACAAGACAATTAGTATCATTAGTGTGATAATCAATTCCATAAGAACACCTCCTTTGGTGAGGTGTCGGAACAGTCGCCACCGTTCCTTATATGGTAGTAGTATAGCAACAAAAAAATCACTTGTCAAGAAATTTTTTTCAAACTTTTCTAAAAAAATTGCTTGACAAGTTACAAATGATGTGTTATTATTGATGTAACTTAAAAGTTACGGAGGCGATAAAATGTTAAATGTTAGAGCTTTAAAAGCGGAGATGGCGAGGTATGATTATACTCAAGAAAGTCTAGCAAAAGAGATAGGGATGACTTCAAGGACATTCCATCAAAGACTAACAACAGGTGATTTTGGCGTAAAGGAAATAGAGGTTATGATATCTGTTCTCCATCTAGAAGATCCAATGAGTATTTTTTTTGCTGACACTGTAACTTAAAAGTTACGAAATATGTGAAAAAAATATTTGTGGTTGTATCACAAATATTTTTTCTATGATTTTTTTACTTGCACATGTTGCAGGAAATATAGCCTATTAACAACTATGCTTTATATACAGGGTCGCATCCCGTGTTTTAATAGTGTGCGGATAATTTGATAAACGAGCATTTCTCGTATGTCCGCACCCTTTGAAATATTTTCCCCTGCAATACAACTACAGGTTTCTTGATATGTTGCTCACTTCAGCAGTTCATAATCTGCTATAAATTTTAAGCCTTTAGCATTACAATTACGCAAGAACAAGGCTATTTCAAAAACTGTGACAAAAAATCACACTCCTTGAAAGTTTTTGTCATAAAGACGAATTTATTATAGCATAAAGCGAAATATATTTCAAGTGTATTTAAAAATTTTATGAAAACTTAATATGAATTGTTGAGAGAGGTGGTTTCTAATATGAAATCGGTACTGATGAGCATTAACTATTCAAACAATGTCAATATCGAAAGCGGTTTAAAGACTTCTGAGTTACGAACTCGACCGCCAAAACTCATACCACCGTTTAAAGTTTATACTTACGAATCAGGCAGTTTAGGTAGACATAAGGTTGTTAATGAATGGATATGCTCCGATATGGAAACTTGGAGAATGTGCATGGGTATTCCTGCACATCTTTCAAAAAACGCTTGTGTGTCAAACGATTATATTTGGAAATATTCAAATAACGGATATAAAGATATAACAGAAATGAAAATATCCGACCTTGTAATTTATGACAAGCCGAAAGAGTTGAGAGAGTTTTATAGATGGACAGATTATGATGATAGCAAAAACGACAAAAGACCTTGTAATATGTGCGAATATAATCAATTTGATTACTCTGAAAATCACGAATACTGTTCCATTGATTATGACGGAGAGCATTGTGTACATCTTCAAATGAAAAGACCGCCACAGAGTTGGTGCTATGTTGAGGGAAAGGATGAGGAAAAATGACAGTAGAACAAATCGAATTAAGAAAAATATTAAATCAAATGCTTGCAGATAATGGCATAAACAGAGAAACAATTAAGGGCTTTATTAAAGAGTGCATTGATGAAAGAGTTAACAGGGCATTAAAACACCTTGAAAGACAGTCTGATGGCGATTTTGCTAGTGTGGAAGGCAGAATACAAGGGGCTATTGATAGGTTTGTAAAACAGGAAATTGAAAGACAGGCAAGAGATGCTATAAGGGAAAAAGTAAGATGTATCTTCAACAACATTCATGTTGATGTTCAGTTAAACCACCCAACCGAGAAAGGCGGTGGCTCTGATGCGTGATAGATTGACAACTGATAAAAGAAAAATATTTGCAAGAGAATGCCCGACTCTTATGTCGGTAACTAAAGATGAATTAAGAAAACTATACAACGAGATATTTGACCGATTGCAGGAGTATGAGGTGGCAGAAGAAACAGGTCAGATGATTGTACCGCCTTGCAAGGTGGGAGATGTGGTAGAAGAAGCAGAGAGAGTGTTGAGAAAGGAGCAAAACAATGAATAAAGCAAGAGGTTTTTTAACAGAAAATTTCAAAAATGAAGCGAAAGAATATCTTGGTAGAGAAATTACGCAAAAAGAATTAAGATTGTACCCTTATCTTTGTTTCTGTGCAGTAGACCACGAAAGAATATCAAGGGCAAAAACTACAGAAGAGGAACAAGAAATTATAGCAATTCTCGAAAGCGAGGGGCATCTTGTAAGAGAACATCCGTCTTATATGCACCCAACAAAAGAGTTTTATATGTTTATGCAAAAAGCAATTGTGGAGTGCTATGTAATTACGGCAGAGGATTACAAAGGCGGTGCGGAGTGATGGCAAGGTATATTGATGCAGATGTATTACAAGAAGAAATACAAGGTGCAATATTTATCAAGAACCCTCTGTATATGGATGCTCCTGAAGCATTAGCCATTATTGATATGCAACCCACCGCAGATGTTGCGGAAGTGGTTAGGTGTAAGGATTGTAGGTATAGCAAAGTATCGGACAATGGAAGATTTCGTAAAAAAATATATTGTTTTCAACCTGCACCAATTAAACAAATTGTTGAAACAGAAGAAAACCGTTTTTGCAGTTACGGAGAGAAGGAACAATAAAGAACTATTTTAAGAACAAAATAAAAACTTCCTCTCATATTTCTGCCCGTCTGTTGTTTGGTGTTTTTAAAAAATAATCAAATCCTGTTAAATAAAAAGTATGGAACACGTCCTTCAACCAATATTGTATTTTCCTTACGACACACATCAGACTGCGCCACCAGACGGGTGGAAATATGGGAGGAAACAAAGCCAAGCAGTATTAAATATACTAAAAATAGGAGGCTGATTTTATGAAAAAAGAATTAACCTGCAGAATGGCAGGAGTCTTAGATACATCTACTGGAAGAATGTACACAGAAAAAGAAATCAAGAGCAATCCTGAATTAAAAAAATATATAGAAAAAAAGATGAATGAAAACATAAACAGGGCTTTAAGCGCTATGTAAAATGTTATGTTTTTATAAGTCTTATTACGGAGGTTTGATTATGACAAAAAATGAGATTTTGCAATCATGTACAAACTATTTAATTGCAGACACAGCACTTGCCGGGGACCTGCATACTACATATAAGACAAACATTATAAAACCTGCTCTTGTAGGTGTTAATAATGACGGTGTAACATTTAAATCTTCAGAGGAAGATGACGGATTATATGTAAATTTTTATTCATCTGATGGATTAAACTGTGCTAATATTTTGTCGCGATATAGAGAAGGCGAATATATATATATACGGGAACCATATACAAAGGATAACGGTTATGTTGAGTATCATGCGGATATTATCGGAAAATTGCGCCAGGGTTGTTTGAAAATTAGAAAACTTACAAGCGGAAGGTTTATGAAAAAAGAAGATGCCAGGACATTTTTCAAAATTACAAAAGTGTCTGTTATGCGTTTATATGATACGAAAGCAAATGAACTTCACGCTTTTGGGTACAGAAGTTTTAAAAAATTTTTTGAAATTTATGACGTGTCTTTATCAGAAAGGGAATATGAATTCTGCCGTTCAGAATTTAATCCATATGTTTTTGTTTATGAAATAGAACGTGTTTTTTCTGATGAAATAAAAAGTTTGGGAAATTCTAAAATAACTCTCAAGGAGAGACTTGAAAACGGTGAAATCATATCCGGAACAGTAGATGAAATAGTACTACGCAAGAAAAAAGCAAATGAAGAATACATAATGAAAACTGCTGAAAAAGCACCGGCTTTTGCACGTCTTCTTAGTCTTGTTAAGGAAAGAAAAACGATAAAACTTTAAAGAGGTGTAATATGTTCAGAACTGATAGAGAACTGGAAAATTTTTTAGATAATTATTACACCTGGAACATACTTCAAAACTTACCAAAAATCAATCTTACTTTTTTCTATGTTGAGTTAAATACAGGCGCAGCAATTGTTGCAACTCAGAATCTATATTGTGATTATAACGGACAAGCAGTCTGCAACGTTAAATACAGTATTATTATCGGTGAAAATGATTCTTTCCCGGATAGTAATAAATTTAAATTTTATAATCCGACAGGTTGCGACAAGAAGGTAATTTTGGAATATTTTAAGTTTCATACTGCTTGTGAGCCTGTTTTGGATAATCAATCAGGCAGGTTTGAATTATCAGAAAATGATTCTCAAAAATATTTTAAGTTGACCGAAAAGGAAGAGGAAATTATACATTTAATGAAAGATAATAATATGAATGTCCGAAGTGTTGCTGATAAAGCACACTATTCTTCAAATACAATTCATTATTATCTGAAAAAAATCAGAGAAAAAACAGGATTTGACCCTAAAACTTTTTCAGGTCTTCTTTGTTTGATTACAGCGAGAAAGGAAAAATAGTTATGAAAAAGATAAAGAAATATTTTGGTTTATGTAATTATCCGTATTGTTTACAGCGCTCAGCACATACATTTGATATCTTAAAAAAGGACGGCTCTGATAAGAGAAGCGAAAAACTTTGTAAGAAACATTATTTTCAGACTATAAACGCAATTTCGATTTTAAAGAAAGTTGACTTGTGTTTTGCGCAAAATGAATTCAATGTTTCAGATGAATTCGAAAAGATAGTAAAATGATGAAAATAAATATTTTTTCGCTTATGCTTATAGCACTGCATTTAGGCGCAGGGATATATTCTTTTATCTGCCTGGATTTTGTAAAGGGAATTTATTATATGGCCGGAGCAGTGCTCAATTTATCTGTTATATGTATGTAAGAGGCGGTGTTTTTATGGAAGATAAACTTGCAACATGCACTTATTGCGGTAAAAGATTTATATATAGCAAAGATGATAAATACTGGCCGTGCTGCAGTAAGGAATGTTTTTATAAAAGAATGGGTGTTTTCAAAAAGAAAAAGCAGGAAAAAGAAATCCAGAAATCCGAATGTAATCACGAAAAATATTGTAAAACTTGCGGTAAAAAGGTTTCGGTTTTATATAACGGCAGTTATTGCAGTAAAAATTGTGAATCATTATTTGAGGAAGAGTATAAAAAACATATTAAAAACCTTAGTTATTCAAATGAGAAAAAACCGTTTTTTATTTATTGTAATTTATGTGGAAAATCATTTGAGCCTAAAAGCAAAAGAAACAGATTTTGTACGAAGTGCTCACATGACAAGAAAAATATAAATTGTTCTTGCTTTCACCCAAAACCTCTTCCTGTGCCTGTACATTCCGGAAATGACTTACAAGATATGATAGCGATGGGGAGGGACCGTTCCAAAAGTTATGCCGAACTTCAGATTGAAGAAACTTTGAAACTTATGAGAAAAGGAGAAATATAAATGCTTAAACTTATGACGGCACTGGTCGCTGTTTTGTCCGGGGCCTTAGCACTTATACTTGTGTATTATATATTTCATCGTGATGAACGCTACAGACTTGATAATTTCATTGATTTTCATTATGACAAAAACGGAATTTGCGATTATATTACATACGGCGGTAGAAAGTTTTTTCCGTCTGAATATTTTAACAACGATATTGGATTCAAGTTATAACAGAGGTGATATGGTTGAGTTACGGAGGGATACCGTACTTCCCGCATGAATGTATTGCTCCGACAAAAATAAGATTGGTTCAGAGCAAGTTCGGGTTGCTTGGGTACGGTGTAATATATAAACTTTATGAGAAGATTTTCCTTGAAGGTTATTACATTGACTGGAATGATGAAATTTGCGATATTTTTGCTTATGAAGATTGCAGAATAAAAACAGAGATTGTTAAAAGCATAATTGATTTATGCCTGGAAAAAGGTGTTTTTGATCGTAATATATATAAAAAATACTCTGTTTTAACATCTTTTGAAATTCAGTCGAAATTTTATAATGCCGCAAAAAACAGACATAATTTTTCTTTTGATGAAAATTTATGTCTTATTGATATTGAAAAACTAAATGAAGATACATACAATAGAAATAATAGGAATTCACACCATCAGGATAGAGAACATTTATTTGATTTGTATAAAAATGCTATTTCAGAGGGCTGTGGAGTTGATTTTATATGTTCCAATACTATTTTCAAGCCCTGGTTGGAACAATTCGATCCGTTGGTTATTTTATTCGCTTTTTCTATGTGCGTAAGGAAACGCAAAGAGAACGAAAATTATCTTTTCGGAATCCTTGGCAACTGGAAAGGTGCAGGTGTTATTTATCTTTCTGATATTGATGACCCTCTTTTGAGGACTCCGGATTTTATGAAAAGCCACCCTGAACTTCAGAGTGAGCGTATGCTCGATTTTATGTGTTCAGAAAACTAAATGTTATTATTTTGTCTGTATCCGTTTGATATCATTTTTAATTGTTTTATATAAACGGTTAAAACTTGATAAAACAATCGGTTATATATAATTTTCTTTGCTCTAACGTGCATTTTTTGTTGATTTATGCATGTTAGAGATATTTTTATCCTCTTTTATTCCTTTTGTTTTTGGTGCAGAAGGAAAACTTTTGTCCGTGTTGCATGACGATGGAACATTGGGCTTAATTTAAAATTTGAATCAGGTATACACTCAAGATTAAAAAAGCGTTTTGTGTGTAGCCTTATTAAAGTGCGTCTGAAAATCAAAAAAATACTCTTTTTTACTGGATTTAAAAAGAGAAAAAGAAGCAAAAAGAGAAAAATAAAGAAAAGTATTATATAGTTTATAAAGTATTATTATAGTTATATAGATTATATAGTAAAGCAAGAGAGAAAAGTAAAGCGGATAGCACTTTTAGAACCAAAAAACGGCTCTTAAATCAATTTTCGTTTCAGGCAATCAAATAAAATTACTCTTTCTCTTTTATCCACATTAAGACAAAAATTTATGTTCTAAATGACGAATTTTCGAAAAAACTCTTGAATCAAACAAAAAAATGATTATAATTTAAAATCAGAAAAAGCAAACAGTTTACATAATTTACTTTTGCTTACCAAACGGCTACTTGAAAATGATGGCACTCAACAGCCAAGCGGGTTTGAGAAGTTTTAATTGTTTGCTTTTGTATGATTATTTTCCGTTTTTGTGCATACAGGAGTTGAGCAAAGTTTACTTTGCAATCTTTCACATATTCCTGTATGTTCACAAAAACATAAGATTTTTTACTGGTTTTTGTAGCAGAAAGAATTTGATTTATATGTCTGATATTTTCAATGATTTTCCCATAATCCAAAATGGTGAAACTGAAAAATTAAATAACAGTGAAGAGTTAATTTCTGAAAGCGAAGCGGAAATTTTAAATGATTATCCCGACAGTTCGCCTGATGTAGATATTGACCTTAAATATAAACGCTTTGTAGATTATTTTCTTGTATGTCAGAACAAAACAAAGGCTGCAAAACTTGCAGGATTTAGTGCTTCTACTGCTGACTCATTAAAAGCACAGGCGTGTAAAGCCTTTAAGCGTGATGATGTGCAACTTTATTATAAACTTAAAAAAGCAGAACTGGCTAAAATGAGCGATATATCTTTTGAGTCATATATGTCTGAACTTGTTTGTATTGCAACTTTAGATATCAGAGATGTAGTAGAAACAGAAGTTGTGCCAACGCTTACCAACGAAACTGTATATGCTTTTCACTTTAAAAACATTGAGGATATTCCCGATGCGGCAAGAAAAGCAATAAAATCTATTGAGATTGCTAAAGATGGTTCTCCCCGAATGGTTTTTTATGATAAACTTCAGGCACTTAAGATGATAGGTGAAATTAAAGGATATATGCGTTATCAGTCAGATGAAGATGATTTTGACGGCGGTACGGCACTAATACCGAGTGTTTTACCAGATGATGCAAGTGAAGATGTTAAGGATTTATAATGAGCGATAAGAAAATTGTGTGGGAACCGCAAACAAAACAAGCAATATTTATGTCAAGACCTGAATATGAAGCATTATACGGAGGCGCTGCAGGTGGGGGTAAATCTGATGCTCTTCTTATAGAGGCTTTAAGGCAGGTTGATATTCCGCACTATAAAGCACTTATTCTCAGAAAGACTTACCCGCAACTCTCTGAACTCGAAGAGCGTTCAGCAGAACTTTATCCGAGAATATATAAAAAAGCAAAATACAATGCATCAAAGCACTTTTGGAAATTTCCAAGCGGAGCACTTATATATTTCGGTGCCATGCAACACACTGCGGACCGTATAAAGTATCAGGGTAAAAGATATGATTTTATAGCATTTGATGAATTAACTCATTTTACCTTTGATGAATACTCATATATGTTTTCAAGAAACAGACCTTCAGGGAAAGGTACCCGTGTATATATCAGAGCAACTACAAATCCTGGAGGAATAGGGCATGGTTGGGTAAAGGAACGTTTTATAACACCTGCTCCGCCTTTTACCACTTTAAGAGAATGGCATAATGTTACAATGCCAGATGGAAATGTGAAAAAAATGCAGAGAGACAGAATTTTTATTCAGTCAACTGTATTTGATAATAAAAAACTTTTGGAAAATGACCCAAATTATATTGCTAATCTTGCATCTTTGCCTCAAGCAGAGCGTGATGCTCTTCTGTATGGTAACTGGGATAGTTTTGACGGACAGGTATTTACCGAATTTAAAGACAATCCCCAAGGTTATGATACCGGTAAAGATACTCATGTGATAAATGGATTTGATATTCCTAACCACTGGAAAAGATTTGTGTCATTTGACTTTGGCTTTTCTCATCCATACTCTGTTGGTTTTTGGACAATCAGTCCCAAAAGCGGTACACTTTACAGATATCACGAAATATACGGGTGCGCTTCAAACACTCCTAATAAAGGACTTTATGAACCGCCCGATGTCATAGCAAAGAAAATCCGCGAATATATGGATTTTGAATCAAAAAAATGCGGTGTCAGACTTCACTACAGATGTGTAGCAGACCCGGCCATTTGGGACGACAGATACGGAAGCGAGGCATCTCCTGCAAAAGTAATGCAAAAATACGGTGTTTATTTTGAAAAAGGAAATCACGAACGCCTTGCAGGAAAGATGCAAATACATTACCGCCTTGAATTCGATGATAAAGGCTTTCCTCGTATGTATATATTTAAAAACTGCCGTGATTTTATAAGAACAATACCGACTATTGTGTACGATAAACATAATGTCGAAGATATAGATACTGACTGCGAGGACCATATCTATGATGAAACAAGATATTTTCTCATGATGAATCCTATAGACAGTCCAAAAACGGCAAGTAAAAATAAAATTGTCGGATTTAATCCGCTTAATCAATAAAAAAGAGGTGTTTATATGTCTGTAAAAGATATTGATGATGTAAAAGTTAATCCCGATTTTGAAGATGCAGAAATGACAAAAGTTGAAGATGATGTAAATATCATAGATTATTCATCTGAAGGTGATAGTTTGAATGATGATGTTGAAATATCCAAAGAAGTCAAAAGTAAAAGAAAACAAAAAGAAAAAATGGTTGAACTCTTTATTCCTTTTGACCACGTTACAGGAGAAACTCACAAAAAGATTTCCATAAACCTTAAAGAATTCATAATTCCAATAGGGGAAACTGTTAAGGTACCTGAATATGTAAGAGATTACATTGATTCGCTTTCAAAACAGAAATATATGTTTAACCAGCAAAGAAAGTCAAAAGAACACAGAGATGTTTAATCTGATTAAGTCATATTGATAGAATAATACACAGGCATAAGTGTGTTGTTATATAAAACACGGTGATATACCGGAAGGAGAGTTATTATGCAAAACAATCCTACCTACGAATCCAATACCGCTGACGTAGGCAGCGGAACAGATGCTTTTGAAATGTTTGAAAACGGCGCATCTATAGAAGAGATAAATAATAAATTTTTCCTGTCTGAACAAGGATCCGATTCAGATAATACCGTTAATAATATCTCTGCCGATTCAGATGAAAATCAAAACTCTGAAAATAATACTGCTCAAGAATCTGATAATAAAGACACTATCGGAAGTAATGAGACTTCTGCAGATGATCTTCAGCATTCTGCAGATGAGCAAGAAAATGCTGATGCTGATACAGTAGAAAACGGAAAGCCGGACGAAAAAATGTTTTCACAGGCAGACCTTGATTCTATTGTAGGTCGTGCAAGAAATAAAGAAAAGGGCGTACGCGACCGCCTTCAAAAAGAGATTGATGATGTTAAAAAAGAGGTTGCTGATTATTTCGGCGTCAGCATAGAAGATGCTCTCAATACTCTTAGAAATGAAAAATTCAGGCGTGAAGCAGAGGAAAAAGGATATGAAGATACCGAACTTTATTCACGAATGATTAAAGCCGAAAAAGAACTTGCTCAATTTAAAGAAGCGCAGGAAGAAGAAAAAAGAGAAACCTTTGTTAATGTTTTTCTTTCTGATGTTGAAAATCAACTTAATTCATTTGTATCTTCTAATCCGGGTGTTGATATTGTCAAAATTACATCTGATGACAATTTCAATCGGTTGTTAAAGGATTTATATGTTAATCCTGCAACTAAGGATAAATGTGTAGAAATTGCATTGGGCGCATTTGGTGCAAAAAGTGAAAATGCACCTGTAAAAACCCAAGCACAAGAAGCCAATGCAAAAAAGGCTGCAATTATAGATGCTAATAAAAAAAGAGTGGCCGAGTCTGCTCAGAGAGTATCTAATGTTTCACAGCCTCACACACTGGATTACGATAATATGAGTGTTGATGATTTCAAAAAATTGGGCGAGAGGGCTGCAAGAGGAGAAATTATTGTTCCTTCGGTGTAGTTTTTCTACAGTAAAAACTATAACATATTGAATTTATGTGTTATAAAGACATCGCGAAACTGACTATCCTTTTGCAGACAGTATGAATTACTTATGAAAGGAAAATTAGTTATGCCCAATACAAATACTTTAGGCGGTCTTACCGCAGAAATGACAACTTTTTACTCAAAGCAACTCATTAAAGTTGCAGAACCCTTATGTGCCTACAGAAGACACGCAAAAAAGACAACTGTTCCCAAAAATAACGGAACAACTGTTAACTGGAGAAAATTTGAAAAATTCGACCGTGCTACAACTCCTTTAACTGAAGGCGTTATTCCTAACGGTCAGAACCTTACAATCAAACCTGTAACTGCTGAACTTGCACAGTACGGCGATTATGTGAAAATTACAGACCGTGTAATGCTTCACGCAATTGATAATGTTTTGGTTGAAACAAATAACAATCTCGGTCTTCAGGCTGCAGAAACTCTTGATTTTGTATCAGGAAGTGTATATTGTTCAGGCGCCAATGTAATTTTTGGCGGCGGAAAAACCAAAAGAAGCGAACTTACTGAATCTGATATCCTTACATACGATGATATCTTAAAAGCCGCACAGTTCCTCAAAGCAAAAGCAGCACAGAAGATTGATAAATCTTTCTGGGCAGTTATCCACCCCGATGTTGCATTTGACCTTATGAAATCTGATTTTTGGGTTGACGTAAGCAAATACAGTGCACACTCAAAAATCGAAGAAGGCGAAATCGGTAAACTTTTCGGTGTTCGTTTTGTTGAAACACCTAATGCAATTACCGTTGATGAATCAGGTTCAACAGTTTACCAGACCCTTATCTACGGCGACAACGCATTCGGCTGTGTTGATTTTGCCGGTGGAAATCTTCAGACTATTGTTAAACCTCTCGGTTCTGCAGGTACCGCTGATCCTCTTAATCAGTTTGGTACTACAGGCTGGAAAGCATCTGATGCAAACGCTATTTTGAATGATGATTTCCTTATCAGAATAGAAACTGCATCAAGTATAACTGCTTGATTGTAATTTTGTATTTTTTGTTTAATCACCTTTAAAAACTTTTACGTGCTTCGTCAGTGCACAGTGCCATGCACAAGAACTGATGCTTCGGTTTTAACAAATTAAAGTTAAAATTGCCCACAATTTCATTTTATCGCATTTTTATATGTGCGATGTGATTTTGTGGGCAATTTTTATATCCATCCTATTTTCTATTGTTTTATTACGGAGTAATGATATGTATTTACCAGAACTAAAATTTTCAAAAAAAGCCGACCCGATTTCTATAAATAAATTTGGCGGTTTAAATAGAAGCGACACTATTTCGGACAATGAGTTTTCTGATATGAAAAACTGCGGTCCTAAGAGATTTCCTTTTGTCGCATCAAGAGAGAAAAGAAAACTGTTAAAAAAGGTTACAAACGGCAAAATCAAAGCGATAGCGCCTCTTCTTTATGGAAGTGCAAATATAGGTAGTGAAGAATTTGTCGGTGTTATAGATAACAAATTTTATTATAAAGGTACATCAAAGGCAACGGTATTAGATGCGCCTTCTTATCCGTATCCTTTTAATGATGAAAAAAAATATCCACAGTTCAGTGGGAAAAATTACCCTTATTCCATCGTTCCTTTTAATGGGGTTTATTGTATATTCCCAGGATATAAAATGTATGACCCTGTAAAAAACAAAGTTTCAGATATAAGTGAAAAAGTAATAGAATATATAGGTTTTTATGAAAATATTTATGATAATTATATAGGTCTTGCAAGAACTTTGGAAGCAACTGAATATTATAATTTAGGGAAAAAAGGGACTTTTAATGTTGGAGAAAGAGTAACAATTTACTATGATGCAAGTAAAGAAACATATTATAACTGCACATATGATTCTATGAATCCTGCATTCAGAGAAGTTTTATATAAAGATTTTTCTTCTGCAATCACAACTGCTATTATAAATTCTGTTTCTATAGATTTTTATAATGATGTTGAATATATATCTAGTCTTGGTATTACTTTGTATAAAGTTGATGGTACAAAAACGCATTTTAATCTTGATGGAAATTCTAGTGATATTTATAAAAGTTTTAAACCAACTAAAGCAGTTACAATTCAAAAATATTTACCGCCTATAGTTTATGCATGTGAATGCGGAGGAAGGATATGGGGTCTTGACCCGTATGGCTCACAAATAATGTGCTCAAGACACGGTAATGCTTCTGACTGGTCAAAAACTGACGGCACTGCCTCTTCTCCATGGTTCACAGAAGTTCCCTCTGTTGGAGAATGGACAGGAATCTGTAATTTTAACGGTAATGTTTACTGTTTTAAAAGAGATGTATGCCATGTAATATATGGCGATAACAGTAAAAATTTTTCTATTGCAAAGACTTTGCAGTATGGCTGTATTGATTCAAGGAGCCTGTGTGTAATAGGGGGTTCTCTCTATTTCCTTTCAGAAGACGGTTTCTATGTTTGCAGCGGAAGTCAGGCAGTTAAAATTTCAGATAAACTAGGCCGTAAATATACAGGCTGTGTTGCAGGAAATAAAGGTTCTCTGTATTATGCATCTTGCTATTATGACGGCGGTTGCGAACTCTTGGTTTATGATACTGAGAAAAACATCTGGTGGAGAGAAGATGAAACTGAAGCAGTAGGATTCTTCAATTACGAAGATAAACTTTATTGTGCAACAGACGGAGAGTTTTTTGCAATTGGCGATGGAGAAAACGCTGATGAATGGTATATAGTTTCAAAAGATTATGATGACGCTACAAGTCAGTTAAGGTCGCTTTGTTCTCTTCTTTTCAGGATAAATCTTCCTCCCGGAAGCGATGCCGTTGTTTTTGTAAGTTATGACGGCGGTGAGTTTATAAAATGCGGTGAAGTAAGCGGCGGAAAACTTATCGTAGGAAATGACAATTCAACAGTCAGTGTTGATAATTTCGATGAAGATACGCTTCATAAAGCAAATACTGCGTATTATCAGAGAATTCCCGTGAGATTCAGAGCAGCATCTTCATATAAATTTAAACTTGTCTGTCATGGCGACGCTGTACTTGAAGCGTTTGAACGCAGTGTTACATTAAACGGCAAAATGCAGAGATAATAGATAGTTTTTAAATAAATTGTTGATTCGGAGGTTAGTATGTTTAATATTACTACAGGATATCCTGTCAGAACAGGTGATTCCATAAGAGATTTTGAATATTTGTATTCGTCGTTCTGCTCTCTTTTGGACGAACTCTCTTTTGTAATTCCCAGTATGTCAGGACAGGTTGACTCGATAGGAGTTTCGTCATCGGAAACTAACAATACAAACGAAGAAGGCTGAGGTGAGGCAAATGAAAGATAGTTTTTTCAGAAAAATGCGTGATGCGTATTCTACATATAAAAAAAGCAGTGAACAATGTGATTTAAAAAACAGACTTATCGAAAACGAAAAATGGTTTCGTATGTTGCAGGACACAAAAGGCAAAGATGATAGAATTCCTGCATCAAAAAGCGGATTTTTATTTAATGCAATTATAACCAAACACGCTGATGCTATGGATAACAGACCAGATATAAACATCTTGCCCAGGGAAGAGGGCGATAAAAAAACAGCGGAAATCTTAAACGGTGTCATTCCGTATATACTGGAAAGATGTGATTTTGATAAGGTTTATTCAGATAACTGGTATTCAAAATTAAAAACATCATCTTGTTACGGCGTAAGTTGGGACCCTGAAGCAAATTCTATGCTCGGTGAGATAAAGGTTTCAAAGATTGACCTTCTTAATCTTTTCTGGCAACCGTCAATATCTGATATCGAAGACTCTGAATTTGTTTTCTATCATAGTTTTGTACCGGCACATGAATTTAAAAGAAAATACGGCGATAACGCTTATGAACTTGCTGAACTTGTTAATAGCGTCGATACATATTATGTGAAAGATTTTTCCTTTGCCAATGAAACTGTACTTGTTATCGATTGTTATTATAAGGTAATAAAGAAAGGCAAAAAGCCTAAACTTCATTTTGCTAAATTCAGCGGTGAATATATGATTTTTTCAAGCGAAGATGAAGTTGATGAAACAGGTGCGCAGATGTATCCTGACGGATATTATAAGCACGGTGTTTATCCGTTTTTCTTTGATTATGTATATCCTGCAGAGCAAAGCGTTTCCGGATTCGGTTATTGCGATGTAATGAAACCGTTGCAGGACTATATCGATTCATTGGATTCTTTAATTCAGGTTAATAACCGTCTCTCTGGCAAACCCCGCCTTATTGTGAGTAAAAACCTTGGTATATCCCCTGAAGATTTATCAGATATGAATAAAGAAATACTTATGTCAGAGAGCGAAATTTCGCCCAATATGATATATAAATTTGATATTCATTCTCTGCCCCCGCAGATTATAAATGTCAGAAACTCCAGAATTGCAGAACTTAAAGAAATTGTAGGTAACCGTGATTTCCAACAGGGCGGAACATCAAACGGTGTTACAAGCGGAACTGCGCTTTCTGTATTGCAGTCAGTAGGGGATAAACTGAGCAGAGATATTATTCAGAGTTCCTATAGATGTTATAAAAGAATAATACTTTGCATTATTGAACTTATAAGGCAGTTTTACACTGTTGAAAGAACAATCCGTATAACAGGCAAAGACGGAGATTATGAATTTGTAAAATTTGATAACAGCGCTCTTCAGCCAAAACAAATGCAAAACCCATTAGATATGACTTCTCCCGTTATGAGTTCGGGTTCACAGGATTTAGGAGTTTCTCCCGATGCTTATGTCGGCTTAGATAACGGAGTCTTTTCTCAGGATTTATCGTCTCCCGATAACTTCCTCAGTCTTGAAGATGATGAAATACCGTATTTCGATGTGAAATTAAGTGTACAGAAAACTAATCCTTACTCGCGCGAACTCACAAATCATACTATTTTGGAACTTGCTTCCCGAGGACTCTTTGACCCGACGAGGTTTGAATTTAATCTGCCCGTATTACGCGCAATTCAGTTCGAGGGAAAAGAAGCAATTTTAAAAGAACTTAGCGAAATTTCAGACAAGTTAAAACAGACCGAGCAAGAAAAAATGATGCAAGAAAAAATGATGCAGGAACAAATGATGCAGGAACAAATGATGCACAGTAACCCTATGCAAAATATTCCTGCCGGTCCTGGCGCTGATATGAATGTAAATAGCGATGAAATGGTAGATATTACCGAATTATTAGGAAAGGGTGTTTAATTTATGTCTACAACAAATTTAAACGAAAATGGAAACAGAACCACTGCAGCAGACGATGCTGTAATGCTCACAGAATATTATAAAGGCAATCCTGATGCAAGTGTTGTATGGAATGATTCACAAAGAGACGTTTACATAAACGGTGTAAGCATTCCAAAAAGCGATGTTTATCTATCTCAGGACGGAAAGGCGTTTGTTTCAAGAGGTGTAGCAGATAATATTTTCAAAAATTCTCTTTCTTCAGACCCTACATCATCTTATTCAATTTTCAAATCCTATGATAAAGCCTATAAGGAACTTGACAAATATTATGACAATGTAAGAAACTACGGCAATTTTAGTTACGATTATAAAAATGACCCGAGTTACAAGGCATATTCTCAGTATTATGATTATCTTGCCGATAAATCTGTTGATGACGCTCTCACTCAGATGATGGGAAGAACAGGCGGTTATGTAAACTCCAATGCACTTGCAACTGCATATCAGGCAAAAAATAATTTAATGCGTGAAAAAGCAAATATTATACCTCAACTTGAACAGAATGCATACAACAGATGGAATGCAGACCGTGAGAATTATGTTAATGGTGTCGGCAATGCGCTTAAAAATATTATGTCCTATAACAGCGATTGGGCGAATACTGCTTTGGCTATGAAACAACTCGAAACTGAAAGAGAAAACTCTATCTATGACAGATTGCAGAAAGATAACCAGTTCTATGCATCGCTTAATCAGGCTGACAGACAATTTTTGGATTCTCTCAGCATAGACCAGCAGAGACTTTTGTTGGAATATATGTATAAATATGGCAAAACTGAAGGAAAGAATCTATATATTAAAAATAATTTCAATAGTAATGTAATTCCTATAAATTAATTGAGGTGCATTATGGCAAACACGACACCAAAAACAATTACGACTCATGCTATGCAAAATATTATTACTAATGTACGTAATAACACAAATTACCCATTCAAAAAAACAGATACAGAAAAGAAGGAAAGTACTGTTCTGCCCAAAGTCGGAGTAAAAAGCAATAATGACGGATTTGAGCAATATAGAGAAAATGGTGTTTCTTATCCGTATATGGTAAAGTCATCTGAAATAAGTCCTACATCTGATATGGCTGTCGAAAAACGAAATGAGGCTATGAATACAGATGAATGGAAAAGAATTGATGCAATTACAAAAGAAAGAGAAGAAAAGCGACTCTTAGCCATGGAGTCTGCTAAACTTAAAAGAGAACAGGACGATTATAATAAAAAACTTGCAATCCGCGAAAGAGATATGTATAATCCTAAAACTAAAGCAGGTTCCGAAGCGAGATACCTTGCCTCAATCATTTCAAAGGATTTTTATAACGCTCGAAAGATTAAGGATTATACTCTGGAAGATATTTATAATGATTCCCTTGATTTTAGCGCAACAATTCAGAGTGATAATTATGAATACTTTCATAACGAGATAAGCCTTGCAAAAGCAAAAAATCTTAGAGATGCTATGATTTCATACAAAAACAAAAACGGGTCGCTTCCAGCCGAGTATGAACAATATCTCAATGCCGTAAATGGATTTATTTCTACTCTTCAATCTGATGGCAGTGTTATTCGTGAATTTAGCGCATCTGATAAACAGAAAAACAATAAACTTGAGTCATCTTCTTTGAGTAACTATGGAATAGTTTTAGATGCTACTCCCGGCACACTTACCCAGGCTCAATATAATGTTTATACTAAACCTCTTTATACTACACCGCTTAAGGATTTGTCCGGCTCACAGATTTTCACTCTTTTTAATTCCTATCGACATCGTATGGACGAACTCAAGAAAACCAATCCCGATGTTTATAATTATCTTCTTTTGGCTTATCAAGATTACACTTCTTCTTCAGAGATGCTTCCTTCAGACAAATTTGATGCTGCTACAAACTATTTTTGGTATTCAGGCGGAAAAGCACTTGAGGGTGTCGGACGCGGTGCGGTTAATTTCTTTGCTTCAGGAGCAGACCTTTTAATTACCGATGATGAAATAAGTAAAGAAATTGACGATTTTATAAAAGGCAATTATGTGCGTTATGACGAACCTGACAGACTTAAGTATTTGAATGAAAATACTAAAAAATATTCCGGTCTTGTTGGCCAATCAATGCAACTTTTACCTGCGGTAATTATGAATTTATTTGTTCCGGGTTCCGGTCTTGCTGTGATAGGTACACAGGTTTTTGGTAATTCTTATTCACAGGCAAGGCGCGACGGCGCTTCAAAGAATAGGGCTGCTGCTTATGGTCTGGCATCTGCAGGAACAGAGATGGCTATTGAATATCTTTGCAGTTCATTTGCTGTTAAAGGAAGTCCCGTATCTTCACAGATTATAAACAAAGTTGCATCATCTGTTAAATCAAATAGCGGACAGCAACTTGTAAGGCTTTTGCTTGAGGGCGGTGGCGAAGGCTTTGAAGAGGTTCTTTCATATTTTGCTGAGCCTTTAATCAAGAAAATATATGACTCTGAATCAGATTTTTCCTATTCATTAGAAGAAGCCGCGTACAATTTCGCAGGAGGTTTTATTGGCTCCGCCATTTTCGGCGGTGGTGCAGACCTTGTCGGTATGCGAAAATCACCTGCAACAGAGATTTCTATTGAAGCCGAAAATGCAGTAAAAAAACTTCAGACAGAACTTGTTAAAAACGGCTTTACCGATATGAAAAAGGTAAGTAAGTTACTGTCTGAAGCAGAGAGTCTTGTTAAACAGGCATCTTGGTTTGAAAACGAAACGCAAAAGTTCGTTCTTCCCGAAAATCTTGCCACTATTTTTGAAGCAGCAAAAACTGTTAAGTACAATCCAAATACAATCGAGGCACTTAAACTTCAGGAAGAGTATAAAGGTGTTACACCAGGTAAAGTTGATTATGAGGTTAAAGATTATGTAGTGGCTGATGATAACAAAAAAAGCATAGTTACTTTACCAGATGGCAAAAAGTTTGTTAAAGCATCAAGACAAGTTATATCCGGCGATAATCCTGAAATATGGGCATCTGATGTTATGAAATATATCAATAATGAAATCAGACAAGGAAAAGATGTTTCATTTACCGGTATGGATGGAGAAGTGCTTACTATAACAAGGGATACTGCCGGTAAAGCCAGATTTAGGAATGCTGTTCATGAAAAAGGCGGGGTTCGCCGAGCACTTTCTGACGATGAATATGCCTTAAAATTAAGAGTTGAATCACATATTGATGAAATTGCACAGGTATCTAAAGGAAACAACGACCCTTTAACACCGGACAGAAAAAACCATCCTTTTGCAAAAGATGGTTTCAAATATCGTACTGCATTTTTTGAAGATTTTGACGGGCAGTACTATTATATAAGATTTTCCGTAGGCCATACAGGTGAAGTAAAAACTGTATACAATGTTGGGCAAATAAAAAATAGGAATGGGACCCCTTCGTTTGGCTCAAAGGCCGCGCGGCAAGATGCCGCGAAGGTTACGCATTCCTATGAAGAAAGTATAACACAACAAAACCCAATTGTCAATGCAAAGTCTGCTATTTCACATAAAACATCTGTTGTATTAAATGCACTTGCAAAGTTCACCGGTGTAAATATTGGTTTTGCAAATGATATTACAGATTCTGACGGTAGAGCAGTTGACGGTATTTATGATAGCGCTACAAAACAGATTACTCTTTCATTAAATGCTCAAAAACCTCTCTTGTTTACAGCAATTCACGAGTCAATGCATCATATCAGAAGTTATAACCCAAAATTGTATGCACTGTTGTCTGCTAATATACTTAGTGTTTATAAAAACAATCCTGATGCCTTCAACGTTCTTTTCGGTGAAAAAGCATCAAGATATGCCAAGGACATTGAATCTCTATCATTAGATGATGCAGTTGATTATCTATCTGAAGAACTTATGAGCGATCTTATGGCAGAGGTAATGTGTTCACCTAAGGGTCTTAACAGCCTTGCTCGGCTTGACAGAAACACCGCTCAACGAATTTTTGACTCCGCAATTGACACATTTGACTTTATGATCGGCAGATACGAGAAACTCAATGTAGAACACGACGCCCAAATGCAGAAAGCAATTGACCTTATCCTTGCCGAGAAAAAATCATTTATTGATATGTATACTCGTGGGGTTGAGGAGTATGCGGAGTTTGGGGAAAATGGAAAAGTTCGTAATGCTCCTATACTTTATAACAGAACGGTACCATTTAATAAACAAGTTGATGATGTGCTCAAACCAAATTCAGATTATAAGCAATATGTATATGTCGGTCATGCTTTCAATCTTTTGAATAAATGCGGTTTTGATGACATCCCTGTTCTTATGACGCCAGGACATATAAGAGACATTAACACACCTAAGTCAGAAAACAAACCTAATGAAAGCAGATTTCACGGACTTACTCCCGAGCAAATTAAACATATTCCTAATATATTAAAGAATCCTGTTATGATTTACGATTCTATTTCACCTGACAATAAAGACAATACTGTTTGTGTTCTTTCTAATGAATTTGATGATGACGAACTTCCTATTATTGTTGTCTTTAAATATGTTGAAGGTATTCCTGATACTCGTGTACCTTCTCATTGTATTGTTGAAACCCAAAATTATAATATGGTTGCAAGTGAATATGGAAAAGATGGCTTTTACAATCATCTTCGTGAGGTTATTGATAAAGATGCTGTTTTATATGTTAGTAAGTCCAAAATGGAAAAATTTCTTAAAAAAGAAACCCTAAATTTATCTACTAGTAACAAGGTCCAATTCCTTGAAAGTTTCGAAAAATTAGGGTTTGATAATATTATACACCAAAGCCGTAATCTTGTCAAGAAAAACAGCACGTCAAAAATATCTCTTTCCCGACAAACTGTCGAAGACTCTTCCAGTTTATCTGATGTGCAACTTAATATCATAAGTGATATTACACGCAGGGCAGGAGAAAGATACGGAATCAGACAACTTAGTATGGAAGAGATGAAAGATGTATCTTTAAAGCAGTCTGATATTGATATGCGTCTTGGAAGAAATTTCAGATTTGATGATACAAATATGCCCACGAATTACCGTGATATCAATCACAATTCTTTGCATTTATCGGACAGTGTTGTATTTAGTTCTGGAAAAGGTGCAAATGCCAATTACGGTACGGGCAGAATTTTAGATTTTGGGAAAGGCGACGAAGTTATAATCGCCGTTGATTCAGGACCTTATAGCCATCAGATAACTGTTCCTTCAGCGCAGGTAACATTTATTGCTCACAATAACGAACAAACCGTATCTGCAGATTATGTGTCAGGAAACAATACTTATGAAAGAGCAAAAACAACTTTTGATAATTTTGGTAAAAGCGGAGAAATAAGAGCACTGGACACTTTTGGTTTCAATGAAGCACAGCATTATTTATTTGATTCCTCCGAAAAACTTTATACAATAGGCAGATTTATTGCATTACATAATGACGGTACCGATTTTGGCGCAGGAACACATTCAAGCAAAAATTCCGTCTCTGACAGCGGGAATTTTGATTCCTTTGAGTATTCTGCTATGAGTTACCGTGATTTACTTTTGCAGTATTATGATGCTGTAAGAAATACAAATCTTGCGCGTGATATATCTGAGTTATATATTGCCCTGGGAAAAGAAACTATTGATATTGAACGTATGGTCGAAAACTTAAAAGATGTTGACAGTTTAAATCCTTTCAGGAAAGGTAATTCAATTACAAACGGCAGTTATTATATGAATGATGTATACCGTAATTTTGAAAGAGTTTTCGGTAATTACTTCGATGTAGTAAAACCTTATCTTGACAATCTTGACCGTTCTAAAGGCGATTACGCACGAAATCTCTTAGATAAAGCCGAATATCTGAGCCGGTTATGCTCAAAGTATAACTTCAAGCCGGGAGATGATTTTGACAAGGCTGTTCAGATGTACGGAGAGGGAAGTGTACACATTAACCTTATAAACCCAAAGGATAAGAAGTTATATAACAGGCTTGGTCTTGATTCTTCAAATTTTGGGTACAGCAAAGAGTTTGATGTTGCCATTGATGATGTCTCGCTTATAAAACTGGTGGGCGAGGATCGCGTCAATGATGTTAAGGAATGTGCAAAGGAATTCAGACAGTTATATGATGAATATCTTGTTAGAGTTAATGAAACCATAGCGCGTATTTATCCCGGACAAACTGATAGGCTTATAAAACCCAAAGAAAAATATTTCAGACACTTTAAAGAAGTAACCGACAGTTTGACATCTCTTATGTACAGACTTGTTGAAAAAGCAGAGATAGACCCTGAACTTTCCGGAATTTCCAACAGAACAAAGCCAAAGAAAAGTTTTGAGTCATATATGCAGGAGAGAAAAGGTGATGAAACAGATTATTCTGCTATAGGTGGTTTTATTGACTATATCCAACAAGCAGAATACACAATATGCATCAATCCTCATATAAAAGTGTTCAGAGAATTACGACAGAACCTTGCTGGTCATAAATCAGCGCAGGGAAGCGATAGTTTAAATGGTTTTTTGTCTTATCTTGATACATTTGCAAATCATCTTGCGAAAAAAACTACAGGATTTGACCGAATACTTACTGACTATTTAGGCTCGTCCGGGCGTGGTTTATTAAAGGCTATTGGTGTCTTAAATAACCAAGTAATGCAAAATAATATTGTTGGTAATGCCTCCGTTGCTTTAAAACAGGTGCTTAATCTTCCAAACGGTCTTGTATATCTGCAAAAACCGTCGCTTTTAGTCAAATCTACTTTAGGTCTATTTAAGGCTTTAACAACCGATGAAAAATTACAAGCAGAGTATGACAGTTTGATGCAGAAAAGTAATTATCTTCAGGAGCGTTTTGTAGAAAAATATCTATACAAGAAAAAAAGCGCTATGAGAAAAGTTTCTGAAAATATAACATCAATCGGTGATGAATTTGCAGTTCGTGCTATTTGGCTTGCTGCATATGAAGATGGAGTTCGGCTTGATGTTCCAAACCCAGTGGTTTATGCAGATGACATAGCACGAAAATGTTCTGCGGGAAGAGGAATAGGTGAAAAACCTATTGCTTTTACTCAACAAGTTACAAAACTCTTCTTGCCATATCTCCTTGAGGGTAATAACAACTGGAATGTATGGAGAGACCTTTTTAAAAATACTGTTTCAGATAAAAACAAGACCGGCCACGAATTTGATGATAAGAATTCATACCTTTATTACAACAATCAAAAAACCAAAGCGGAGTCTGTATGCTCCCGTTCATATCGCCTTGCACTGCTTTTAATTGTTGCAAACGGTGTCGGGGAACTGTTTGAAAAACTCCTTGGTACAAGGCCTTTATTTGACCCTATTGATGATTTCAAAAAAGCCTTTAAGCGTTCAAATCAGGAAGGTAAAGATTTTAATTTCAAATCATTTGTAAATGCTCTTATAAACGGAGGTGTAAATACCTTTAATGATTTTGCCGAGCATCGAAATTTTTCTTGGGTATATTCAATGATATCATCTTACCTCTCTGATGACCCTTTAAAATCTAATGATTCTATTATGACATCTGTGCCTCTTGGCTCTGCATTAGCAAATATTGTAAAAACATTAGTTGCAGGTGATTATATCGGTGCAGGTCTTGAGATAGGGACAAACTTCCTCTTGCCTTACGGCGGGGGACAGGTTAAGAAAAGTGTAAAAGGTATTGCTGATGTTGCACTTGGCGGAAAATATAAAAATTCTGCCACAAAAATCTTAGGTGGTTCACCAAGAGGCGGGTTAAGGTATGATATTGCCCAGACCCCTGCAAATTACATAAGAGGTGCTTTGTTTGGGACAAGTTCACTGCCTGAAAGCCGTGCATACTGGGACGAGAAAGATGCTGAAAAAACTATCAATATTTTTAAAGAAAAAGAAAATAGTTTTGAAAAATTCCAGTCTTCATTCAGGAAGCAAAAAGATGAATACCATAAAGCGCTATCACGTCTTCAAGATGAGACCGGCAATAACAATGCACTGCCGTATGCTTATATCGAAGAGTCTTATGTGTATGAGTCTTTAAACGGCGAAACAGTTACCTTTGAACTCGAACCTGAAGAGAGACAGAAACTGCAGGAAGATATCAATAAAAAACTTGACAGTAAGTTTAAAGATGTATGTTCATCGGTTTCATTTAAGACAACAGACGATAAAGGCAAGATGGCACTCCTTAACAATGAGAGGAAGAAAATAGTCAGTGCATTTGAAAATGATATTATTAACGCTCACAAATATGATGGTTTTATAAAAGACTATCGTGCCGCGCATGGCGATGATGCAGTGATGAAAGTTTTCGATGCGACAAAAGATTATTCTATCCTTCCCACGTCGGAAGTCGGCCGTATAAAGAATTACACATTAAACGGACAAGACTATAGTTTCGAACTTACCGATGATGATATTAAAAAATACTCTGAAATTATGAATGCGGAAATTGAAAAAGAATATGCGCTCACGGTCGATAAAAACGGGTGGACATATAAATCCAACACTACAAAAAAAGAACTCCTTGCAGAAGCGAAAAAATCTGCCAAAGAGCGTGTTTCAGAGTTTATTAAATGGGATCATGTATATGGCGATAATATGAAACAGTTTGATGATGCAAACGGCGCTGATAATCCTGTAAGACAAGCATATGAGTATTCACACGATGCAACTGTATATCCTTATTGGGCGCTTTCCGAAACGATAGAGTTTACAAAAGATAAAAAGAAATGGACTTACACAATTTCCAGAGAACCCAACTCTCACGGCAAAGAGGTTGAGTATGACTTTCTTTCTAATTACATTAATTCTCGATATTATGATAATTATGTAAACAATGCTATCGCCGGTGGATATCTTGAAGGTAAATCCCCTGAAGAGATTTATCACACTTTGATTGATTACAAATCGAGTATCAGGACTGTACTCAACAGAGACCTCAAGGAATATGTTATTGCCCGTGCTAAACTGTACCCCAATCAAATTGAAATAGAATAGGAGCCAAAAAATGACATTCAGAAAAGTAATTCAAAAATGCGACAATTTATTTCCCAATCAGTTTTCATCTGATGAAAAACTCAAGTTTTTAAATGAATTGTCTGCGCTTATTCACACAAATTATATTATTCGGTTAAAAAGAGATGAGTTTCAAGGAAGTGAAACATTTTCTTTACCAGACCATATCTCAACTGAACGCATACGCAAAATATATTTTGATGGTATTGGGCAAAGCGGAGAAAGTATTTTTGAAATTTTAAAAAACTCTTCAGGGAAAAAAGTATGCATTGATTATATTGATATCCCGCAATACAATCTCGATGATAAACTTCCTGTTTCGGCGCCGTATGACGAAATGTTTACATACTGGCTTTTGGCTAAAGTGTGTCTTCATAACGAAGATGCACAAGGCTATAGCAATTATATGAATTTATATAATGCTTTGCTTTATGATTACAAAAAATGTTTCGGCGAAAATAATCACTGTGCGCCTTTGCGTTTTAAAAATTTGTGGTAGTTATAAATCGGATCGGCACGTCGTATAAGACGTGCCTTCCGGGAAAGGACATATTATTATGAATTATCATGAAATTAAAATTGATATATCTGATATAACTGATGTTAATTCAGACGTCAAACTTAAACAATTTAATTATGGAAATGATATTTTCCGTGTTTCTTTTTACAAATCAGGCGAAATTTTCGACCCCACACAAGACTTTGATTTATGCAACGTCAGGACTTTGCGCTCTGACGGGCGCGTAAATGAGCGGGAAATATGGAAAAAAGATAATGAAAATTTATCCGGGATAAAATCCGGAGATGACGGCGTATATTATGCTGATATCGATTATGGTCTTTTTGAGAGTTTCAAAGCAGGTAGTGTCGGTTTTGAAATAATATTTTATGCTCTCGATGATGCAGGAATTATATGTAAAAGACATTGTTTGCCAAAGGTAAATTTTGAAGTTTATAAATCGATTTCGTCATATAATATTGTCGACCAAAAGAGCATTGATATTATATCTCACATATTAAGCGAGGTTTTATCTCTTAAAACGACGGCAAACGCCCAGGAATACATAGATATGCTTGAGGCTGCAAAATCTGCCGAACAAAAAAGAATAATTTCTGAAAATGACAGAGTTGCGTCTGAAAGCGCGAGAAAAAGCGAAGAAACTCTCAGAATATCTTCAGAAGAAGAAAGAAATATATCAGAGAATGAACGCAAAAATAATGAAATATTGCGTATCGATGCCGAAAATGAACGAAACTTGTTTTTTGAAGAGGTAGTTGCTAATGAAGAGGAACGTCAAAACTTAGAGAAAAACAGAGCCGATAGTGAAACCGTGAGAGAAAACAACGAAAGTTCCCGAATACTAGCAGAAAATGAAAGAATTTTAGCAGAAATTTTAAGGGAAAGCGCTGAGGTAGAAAGAAAAAATGCAGAAGATTCCAGGATAGAGTATATAAATCATACGATTGCTCAAAAAATATCGGAAATTGTAAATTCTGCTCCTGAAACCCTTGATACTTTGTCTGAACTTGCAGATGCACTTGGAAACGACCCGAATTTTGCTACAACAATTGCAACCATAATTGGAAAAAACCAAGATCACATAAACGGCCTAGCATATTACGGAGACCCAAATATCAAACCCACAGATGCAAGTTATTTTGCTTTCACGCTTGATGATGCAACAATGACTGCAAGTATAGGGATGAATGAAGATAAATTCTTTTTTGGGGGTTTAGTTATCCCGCATCACTACACAGAAGATGATAAAACTTACACAGTTACAAGTATTGCTGATTATGGCATTGAGAATAATTCTTATTTAAAAAGTATAATTATCCCAAACACTGTAACAACTATAGGAAATTGGGGATTTTATGCTTGTGATTGTGTTGAAGAAATAATAATTCCTGATAGCGTCGAAACTATCGGTGATCATGCTTTTGAATGTATGTTGGCATTAACAGAAATTACTTTGCCGAAGAATTTAAAAACAATTGGAGATTATGCATTTTGTGCCTGTGGATTTAAAGAGATTGTTATTCCTGATGGAGTAACTAATATTGGTAGTTATATTTGTTATAATTGCGTCAATCTGAAAAAAGTTGTAATACCAGTAAGTGTTGAATCTATCGGTATTGATTTGTTTGTTGAAGAATCTAATGAAAGTTCACCTGATGTATATTACAATGGTACACAAGAACAATGGAACAAAATAGTTGAAG
>JAZQDA010000122.1:0-6459 GCA_045546535.1 Clostridia bacterium
GCTCATTCCATCACACGTATATCAAGCAAAGAAAATTATAAAATATCTTTTTGATACATACAAAAACTCCATAGTTTACAGTATAATGAGTCAGTATACTCCTATGGGAGAATTTAAAGAGTTTCCTAATTTAAACAGAAAATTAAAACGCAAAGAATATGACTCGCTCACCGATTTTTGCATAGAACTGGGCATAGAAAATGCCTATATACAAAGCGGTGAATCTGCAAAAGAAAGTTTTATACCCGAGTTTGATTTTTCAGGGGTATAAAAGTGAAAGCACTGAAAGGAAGATACATATGCAAAAATACGATGCAGGAAGTTATGACATAGCCGTAATCGGAGGCGGTCACGCAGGTTGCGAGGCGGCGCTCAGCAGTGCAAGGCTTGGTATGAAAACAATAATGTTTGTCATAAATATGGACACAATCGCAAATATGGCGTGTAACCCGTGTATAGGCGGTACTGCAAAAGGGCATCTCGTCCGTGAGATTGACGCCCTCGGCGGTGAAATGGGCAAAAATGCAGACAAAACCTTTATTCAGTCGCGTATGCTCAACCGCGGAAAAGGTCCTGCAGTGTATTCACTCAGAGTTCAGTCAGACAGAAGAAAATACTCTGACGCTATGAAACACACCCTTGAAAAACAGGAAAACCTTGATATAAAACAAGCAGAAATCACAGATATCGGCTTTGACGAAAACGGAGCAGTAACATCTGTTACAACTCATCTTGGTGCCGTGTATTCAGTAAAGGCGGCAATTATTGCAACAGGTACATTTTTAAAGGGAAAAGTAATTGTGGGCGATGTTAGTTTTGAAAGCGGTCCTGACGGAGTTTTCCCGGCAAACAGTCTTTCATCTTGTCTTAAAAGTGCGGGGATTGAACTTATGCGTTTTAAAACGGGAACTCCTGCAAGAATAAATAAAAACAGTGTGGATTTTTCAAAAATGGAAGTACAGACAGGCGACGACGAAATTGTTCCGTTCTCTTTTGAAACAAAGACAAAAGGCGAAAACAAAGTCAACTGCTATCTTACCTATACCAACGAAAACACACACTCAATTATAAAAGAAAATCTTCACCGTTCTCCTCTTTACTCAGGAATGATAGAGGGTGTAGGGCCGAGATACTGTCCGAGTATTGAGGATAAAGTTGTACGCTTTGCCGACAAAGAGAGGCATCAACTCTTTATAGAGCCTTGCGGTCTTGATACGGAAGAGATGTATATTCAGGGCTTTTCGACAAGTTTGCCTGAAGATGTTCAGCATAAAATGATACATTCGATAAAAGGACTTGAAAACGCCAAAATGATGCGTACTGCATATGCGATAGAATATGACTGCTGTAATGCTACAGACCTTTATGCTACACTTGAATTCAAAAAACATTCAGGGCTTTACGGAGCAGGACAGTTCAACGGAAGTTCAGGCTATGAAGAGGCGGCGGCACAGGGACTTGTGGCAGGAATAAATGCATCGCTTAAAATTATGGGTAAAGACCCATTTATAATGGACAGAAGCGAAAGTTATATAGGAACTTTAATAGACGACCTTACCGTAAAGGGTACAAACGAGCCATACAGAATGATGACATCAAGAAGCGAATACCGTCTTCTTCTGCGTCAGGATAATGCAGACGAAAGGCTTACACCGAAAGGTTACGAGATAGGTCTGATATCAGAAGAGAGGTACAAAAACTTTATTGAAAAGCAATCTCTCATAGAAAAAGAAATAGAGAGAGTTGAAAACACTGTCGTATCCCCTATGGGCAACACAAATGAGTTTCTGGAAAAATACTCTTCGACTAAAATCTCAACGGGATTCAAACTTGCAGACCTTATAAGAAGACCCGAACTTAGTTATGATATCTTAGAAGAACTCGACCCCGAAAGGAAACCTCTTTCCCGCGAGATATGCGAAGAGGTAAATATCCGCATAAAATATGAGGGTTATATAAAGAAACAACTCGAGCAGGTAGAAAAGTATAGGAAACTTGAGCAAAAACTCATTCCTGACGATATTGATTATGATAAAATCGACGGACTTAGAATTGAAGCAAGACAAAAACTTTCAAAAATCCGTCCCCGCTCGGTAGGTCAGGCATCAAGAATTTCGGGTGTATCTCCTGCCGATATGAATGTACTTTTGATATATCTTCAGATAACAAAGTAAATATCCTAAAGAGAAAGGATTTGATTTTGTGAGCATAATAACAGATACTATGCTTTCACTTGGGTGTGACCAGAAAAAAGCAGAGCAGTTTGATATATATTATAAAATGCTTATAGAGTGGAATGAAAAGATAAACCTGACCGCAATAACAGACGAAAAAGAGGCAGCAGTAAAGCATTTTGAGGATTCTGTTTCCCCGATTCGGGAGGGGTTACTCAAAAAAGGAAGCACCGTAATTGATGTCGGTACAGGGGCGGGGTTTCCGGGTCTTGCGCTTAAAATATTTGAGCCTGAGTTAAATATGGTGCTTGTTGATTCATTAAATAAAAGAATAAACTTTTTAAATGAAGTTATCTCCGCTCTTTCTCTTGAGGGAGTTAAGACTATTCACTCAAGGGCGGAAGATATCGGCAAAAATCCCTCTCACAGAGAGAAATACGACTTTTGCGTTTCCCGAGCAGTAGCAAATCTTGCAACCCTTTCTGAACTCTGTCTTCCCCTTGTTAAAACGGGCGGAAGTTTTATAAGCCTTAAAGGGCCTAAAGCATCAGAAGAAATTGATACTGCAAAAAAAGCAATTCAGGTCTTAGGCGGGAAATACGAACAAACGCTTAACTACTCAATAGGCGACAGCGATTTTGACCATAATCTTGTTATTATAAAAAAGGTTTCTCCCGCTCCCCCAAAATATCCGAGAAACGCACCAAAACCATCAAAAGAGCCTATATTATAAACAACAAATTCAACCCTTGCTAAAGTGAGCAAGGGTTTTTCTTTTTGATATGCACCCCAGATGAAAAAAGAGCATATTATAACCTGTGAAGGGAATGAGTTTTATGAAAAAAGTTCTTATAGTAGGCGGAGATATGCGAAATGTTGCCTTGGCAAATGAATTCAGGAAAAGAGGCAATCCGCCTCTTGTTTGCGGTATCGGGAAAGATTATGTTTCAGACTCAGGAAAATTTACCGAAGAGTTTCAAAAAGCACTTTCAGAGTCTGAAATTATAATTTTGCCCCTGCCCGTAACCAAAGACGGCGAGAGCATAAACACTCCTTTGTATGACGGCGTTCTTTCTTTGAAAGATGTATCCGCCTATGCCCCCAAAGACGCTTTTATTTTTGGCGGTATGACTGAAAAAATCAAAGAGTTAGGGGACTTTCCTTACGCCTGTGATTATGCTAAAAGAGATGATTTTGCCACCTTGAATGCCGTACCGACTGCAGAGGGCGCAATTTTGGAAGTTATGAAAATCCTTCCTATAACCTTATTTGCATCAAATGTGATTGTTACGGGATTCGGCAGATGTGCAAGAATACTCGCGCTTACCCTAAAAAATTTAGGAGCAAATGTAACAGTTTGCGCAAGGAGTTTAAAAGACCTTTCATTTGCACATTCCCTCGGACTGAAAACGATAAAAATAAGCGAGATGCACCTTTATCTGCCCCGCGCAGATGCGATATTCAACACAGTACCGAAAAAAATATTCGGTGCACGGGAACTTGACGCAATACGGGAAAGCACCCCGTTTGCAGATATTGCATCATACCCCGGCGGACTGGACTGTGACGAGGCGAAAACGAGAGGTATAAATTATCTTTTTCTTCCCGCTTTGCCCGGAAAATATTCTCCTGTAACTGCAGGGCAGATAATATATAAAACAATAACAAACATTTTAGAAACCAGGCAGAGCGATTAATCTGCAGAGTTTCAACAAAGCGGAAAGGAAGTAAATTTATGGATTTACGGGGAAAAAAAGTAGGTTTCGCCCTGACCGGTTCTTTCTGCACACTTTCGGGAGTTATTTCCCAGATAAAAAACCTGAAAGAACTGGGGGCAGACATCTTACCCATAATGTCAGAGACTGTCTGGAGCACAAGCACCAGATTCGGTACAAACGAAGAGTTTATCGAAAGAGTAACTGGCATTTGCCAAAAAGATATAATCCACACTATTAAAGGAGCAGAGCCGATAGGACCCAAAAATCTTCTGGACGCTCTCATAATTGCTCCGTGCACGGGAAATACGTGTGCAAAAATAGCATCAGGAATAACCGACACCGCAGTTACAATGGCGGCAAAAGCAAACTTAAGAAACAAAAATCCACTCATAATTGCCATATCGACAAATGACGCACTGGGTGCAAACGCAAAAAATATCGGTACTCTTTTAAATTTTCCGAATGTATATTTTGTTCCGTTTGCTCAGGATGACCCCATATCCAAACCCGATTCAATCGTCGCAAAAATGGATTTGATTATCCCTACTCTTACCGACGCCCTTTCAGGTAAACAGATTCAGCCTGTTTTTTTCTGCGGGGAAAAGTAAAGAAAAAAGAGCAGGAAAGTATATACAAAGCGACAAAGCACAAAATATCAGAAACGGCATTTTTGCAAGATAAAAAAGCAACTATACCATAAGACAGCAGTAAAGAAACCAAAGGAACTATAACAGCCTTGGCCAAAGGAAAGCGCAGGGCTGTTATTTTTTTTAGTTTTCTGTAACTGAAAAAGAGATTAAAAACTTCGCTTGTATATAAAGTTATAATATACCATTCAATACCAAACGGCAGAAAGAAAAAAATAATTGCGAGTCGCAAAAGAGAATCTATAGTGTTAATTTTAAGAGCAAAGACATTCTCGCCAAAGCCTTTTAAAAGTGCATCGCACACAGAGTCGGCAAAAAGAAAAACGGGCAGAAACGAGAGGAGATAAAGGTATCTCCCCGCCTCTTTGTTTGAAAAAAGGGAAATACCAAAAAAATCAGACCACATGAAAAATATGGCGAAAACAAGGAATGAAAACTTAAATATGTACTCTATTGAAAGCGAAGAAATATATCTGAGAGAGTTTTTCTCACCTGCACTGAAGCGTCTTGCAATTTCAGGGACAAGGAGCGACACAAAAGCACCCGTAAATACCGCCGGGAAAAACAAAACGGGCATAGTCATACCTTTTATAATTCCGTATTTTGAAATAGCATCAGCCTCACCGCCAAAACTAAGCCTTTTGACAATTATAAGATTTTCCAAAGACGAAAGTCCTGTGCGAAGATATGAACCAAGAGCAATAGGGACACAAAACGAAAAAATCTTTTTGTATGTAGTGTCTGATTTTTGGTGCAGACTCTCCCCCGAGATTTTTCGCCAAAGTATTATATCCGCACAGCACCCCGCAAAAGAAGACAGTGCAAGAGAAAAAACGGGGACATAGGTTAAATCGGAAAAGGTTTTATTTTTCAAAAAGATGAATGCTGATAACCAAAGAGTGAGAGAACTTAAAAAACGGCTTATACCGATAGCACCTATATGGGAAAATGCAACAAAATACCCGTTTAGCACCGACGAAACCGAAATGCAAATCAAAAAAGGCGAAAGAAATTTTATGAGAAATTTTCCCTGCCCTGACCCCAAGGCAAACTGAGAGAGAGTTCCCGATGAAAAAAACAGAATAAATGACGCAAAAAGCGATGTACATATGCAAATCGAAAGGCATTTAAAGAGGATATGGTCAGAACACTCCAGACCTTTAGTTCGTGGCATATCAGAAAGAAGCCTTGTTGAAGTAAGACCCATACCCGAAATGCATACACTCACACCGAGCGACCATATACTCATTATAAGATGAAAAATGCCTATGTTTTCTTCGCCCAGACGGTTTGAAATAAAAACATTATAACAAAGGTCTGATGCGTTAAATATAATCATAAAGACTGTCATTCCCATAACTTTTGAAAAAAACGCTTTCTTTCTCAAAGCATCCTGCCACCTTTTTATATTTTGTCCTTTGAAAAAATAATATTTGTTTTTTCACGATAATATGTTATACTATAGATATAGAAAGTTGATTATTTGCTGTAGGGCATTTATTTCATATTATCGATTGGAAGTGGCAAAGTGGCAAAACAAAATGAAAACACAAAAAGTTTTATGTACGGAACAATTATCCTTTTAATTGCAAACGCACTGGTAAAAGTTATCGGTGCAGTTTTTAAAATTCCGCTTACCTACATTCTCGGCCCTGAGGGAATGGGATATTTTTCAACATCTTATCAGATGTATACCTGGATGTTTATAATCGCAACGGCAGGTCTTCCTGTTGCTATTTCAAAAATGGTGTCTGAAAGCAGTGCCCGTGGTAATTTGGAAGAAGTAAAAAGTATATTCAGAGTAAGTTTTCGTCTTCTTACCTCAATTGGCATTATAGGAAGTGCGATACTATTTTTCGGTGCAGACTTTTTTGCAGAAAAACTTTTAAAAAACTCTGGTGCCGCAGACGGAATAAGGGC
>JAZQDA010000123.1:0-2076 GCA_045546535.1 Clostridia bacterium
AACCATCACCTTCAAACGATAAATCGTCCCAAGTAAGTCCACGAAGTTCGGAAATTCTCAAACCTGTTCCCAATAAAACTGTTATGACATTAACCCATCTTGCAAAGCATTCGTTTGACAGCATATAGTCAACGAATGTTCTTTGCTCGGAGCAAGTTAACCCCTTAATTTTGTGCGGGTCATTCCAACTCGGTAATGCTCTAACTTCCTTCATCGCCTTGGTGCAAGGGTTTTTACGGATAATATCATCATCAACTGCATTGGAGAAGATAGGGTTCAATACAGTGTGAACATTATCTACTGTAATGGGTTTGAAACCCTTCTCGGTAATAAGGCTAATATAAAATGCTTTCATCTTTGATGTGTTAATATCAGCGAGATTTAATCTACCCAGTGTATCACGGACATATCTATCATACATATAACGATAGTTCATAGCAGTACTTTCTTTGAGGTTTAATTTGTTTTTCATGTACAAATCAAAACGGTCGTTGAGTGTGACCTTTTTAGACAAGAAGGTATCAATGCCATCATACTTATCCTTTTGAATCTCGGCTTCTTGTTCACGAAGAGATTTACAAGGTTTCTTGCCAACTGGTTGCGGGTCTGATTTAGTCAGTCGCCAACTGTAAACACTTCGCATAACACCGTAAATGTCACGATAGCGATATTCAAATCTGCCATCAGATTTCTGTCGCTCTCCTTCTCGGAGATTACGACCATCCATTGCATTAAAAATCTTTCTTGCCATACCAGTAACCACCTTTCATTAGATTTCGTTTTGCGAAGTTTTTCCCAAGACAACCGCACGACTTGGTGTTGCCGCTGGTTAAATCGGTGGAAGAAACTTCTGTGGTTCTTCCACACTCACATTTACATCGCCAGAGTGCCTTGCGATGATTGTTTGTGCCAACTCGCTTGATAACAGTTAGCATACCAAATCGTTGCCCTTTCAGGTCATTTGCATGGGGTGCTCGTTTCAAGCACCCACACGACTTCTTGTGACCGTGTCGTAGGTCGCTGGTAGTTGCAAGAGTTGTATTACCACAGTCGCACTTGCATTCCCATAGGCGATGTTGTCGCCCGTCAGTACCAGCGGGAGCAACCACAGTCAAGTGATTAAACTTCATACCTTCAAGATTAAATTTCATAAGGTATCTCCCTTCTTAATAGTGTAATTCGGTTTCGCCGTTGATGTAGTTCTCAAACAAGTTTCGCTTGATAAGAGTTTTAGTACCAATGCGGAATAAGTAATCAGCATTAGGCTTGCTCTTCACCAATTTTCTGATGGTATGTTCACCAATACCAAAAACCCCACAGGTTTCTTCGATAGTAAGCATCACCTTGTATTGAGGTGCAACGGCAGGAACTGCCATAGATAGACATTCGTTCTTCATAATAAAATCTCCTTTCAATTTTTAGTAGTTGAATAATATTTCTCTCGTTCGTGTTGAATTTGCAAATTACATTCTTCGGAATATTTGGGATAGATATCTTTAATTCGAAGCAACAATAATTCTTTGAAGTAAGCATAATTACAACTCTTATTGCCTTCGATTTTTTCCAAATCATATAATGCAAGTTCATAGTTAGAAAGAGAATGCCTAATATAATTTACAGTCCAACGATTTTTTGTTGACTGCGGTGCATTATAAACATCGAAGCGATAGTCAGCAGCACCCAAATGAAGTATCTCTTGATATGTGAGTGCATCTTTTTCCAATTGCTCTGTGTCTATATGCAGAATTTTAATGCTGTGCACAAGTTGCTCTATTTGTTGCTTGTTAGTGCAAGATGAAATTTTTTCTTCCATAACATTTACCGTTTGCATCTCCTTTCGTCTTAATTAGATAACCGCTTCGTTTAATGTGAAGCACCACACGACACATTTCACTGCTGCGGTGACGATAGTATACTGCATCGAAAAAGCCCTGTCAAAGAGCCAATTTTTAAAACTTTTTTGGGTTCTTAAAGAAAAAGTTTTCGAAAAAAATACTCATTTTGTCTCTCAAAAACCGCTACGGGATATTTCGAAAAACTTTTTAAAATCAAGTTTTTAAAAAACATAGGTTTTTC
>JAZQDA010000124.1:0-29753 GCA_045546535.1 Clostridia bacterium
AACCTCATAAATTTAGAAAGAGGGAGAAACGGCGAGGTGACCGCTTTTCGAGTGTACATCTCTATCTCCCCACAACATTATAACACACTTATTTTTGTTTGTCAAGTGGCGAAGAAATAAAAAGCAACAACCGCAACAATAATAGCACCAAGCACCGCCCCTGTAAGCCAATTATTGAATTTAAGACCGCTTTTGGTCTCCGTTCTCATCTGCTCTTGTTTTTGCAAAACGAGGTCTATTCTTTTATCGTCATTGGCAAACCGCTTGTTATTTGCATTTTGTGTTTCATTGCAATCTTCTATCTTCACATATCTTTCATCTGCTTCTGCAAAAAACTCTGCTTTTAATGCTTGTATTTCGCTATGTTCAAGAGCCACTATTGTCACCACTATTGCCCGAATCGGCAAGTCCTTCGCCTATAATGTAAGCAATTACCGAAGCACCCGACATAATGCAACCCGATACAGTTTCCGCTACCTCCGCAGAACCGTTAAAAGCCATAATTATGCCGACAACAAATCCTGCGACCGCCATCCAAAATTTTCTGCTTGTAAGTTTTCTCTTCCAATCAATCTTCATAATATTTCTCCTTTATGACATATTAATGTTTAATGAAGGTGCAAATTCGGTATGACCATATATATAAACATATAACGAATTAGTCGGTGCATCAGGTTTCTCAACAATACTTATTTGAGAACCTTCTTTCACCTTGATTGCTGTCAAAGATGTGTTATCTACGCCGGATTCCTCAATATAAGCCAATTGATAGTCACCAATTTCTGTCACATCTGACATTTCTAACACATATCCTTTGTCGCTACTATCGGGTACACCTCGACGTATTTTCATTGCAAGAACGCCATCATACCCGAATTCGATAGTTTTTTCATAGTTATTATTACTATTAACAGAAGCAATTATGCCATCTCCTTGTCTAAAATTATATATAGGATTAGAAAGATTAGAAACAGGCAGAACCGCCTCTTTAATTCCCTCTATATTTTCTTTTAAAACCTCATCTAACTTATCCAAGTGTTCGTTGAATATTTCATCGAGTCCTTTAAATTCGGGAGTTCCTATTGTGCTATTTATTGCTTTCGCCACTATCGCATTGCTCATTCTACCACCTCCGTTATTGTTCCATTCGCATTGAATGTTGTTGTTTTAGTAATTACCTTTTCGCCCTCAAACTTTTCTGTTATACTGCCGTCCTCATTAAATGTTGTAGTTAAAACGCTTCCGTCACCATTTACTTCAGTTATTGTTCCGTCCTCGTTAAAATTCAAGGTGTTTTCAAAAAAGCCTTGCAGAGCCATCATATTCCTTCGGTTTAACGGCGTCCCCTCTTGTTCGTTTGTCTTGTCTATAAATTCAATCATTTACGCACCTCATTCTCCACATTCTGTTGCACCACATATTCTGTAACGGCTTTTCATATCATCAACCATCAACTGCAAATCGTTTAATATATGCTCTACAGCGTTTATCGTATTAAATTGTCGGTAATTCGCATTGGGCACATTCGGAGTAGCAGAATAAACATAATAAGCCGACTTTAATATTTCCAAATTTTGCAAAATTCTGTCAAAATCCTCTTGTCTAAAAAATCCTGTATAACTCCATTCTTCAATCTCTATTCCGTTGGTATTCCAATAACCGAGCGAATTAAATATTTCTTTTAATTCCGCCTGTTTTTGTTCAATTCGGTTTAAGGTATTGATTGTCAGCGTTCCTCTTTCTAACGCCTCTATCTCCGCTTTAGTTAAACTTTCGCCTTCCTGTAATCTTTTTCTAAAAAACAAGGCGGTATCAATATCCGCTTGAGTCCTGTCGTATATCATTTTAACACCGCCTTTTTGATTATTATGCCACCATTTAAATTGAATGTCTGTTTTATTACTCGCCCTGTCAAATTTCCAAGATATTCGGTTTCAGCAGAAATAACATCTCCGACATTAACCGCTTTATCATATTCTATTCTTTTGGGCGAATATGCTCCGTATTTAGCCTCGCCATATTTAGAAATGCCATATCTTGCGCCTTTTTCCTCTATGATATGTTTTCCTTCTACAATATCCAAGTTTACGGAATTAACCTTTACAAGCCAATTATAACATTTTTCAAGAACTTTGTCAAGGTTCTTTGAAGAAACGAGTGTCGCTTTTTCAACGGCTATGACTTTTTCAATATCGTTAGCCGAAACAAGAGGATTTTTAATTATCTTTGTCTGCGTGGTATGCTCATATTTTTTGCCTGTCAAGACACATTCAGAATTAGCATTTATTATCGCATAATTAGAGCCGTTTTTAAGAATTTCGCCGTCTATTATGCTTAACGAATGTAAAGGCTCGGTAAAAGACACCATTATATTATTTCCCTCGCCACTATCAATTGCCTTGTATGCTTCAATAGTTTCTTCGATAGGTGAATAAGAATGAGCGGTCACTTGTACTTCTGTCACATTATCTTCTTCGCTAAAGCTCTGTCCCTGCATAATCCTTTTTAGAGGTATTGTCTGCTTGACCTCATCATCAAGAGCATATATATTAACCACTTCGCTATTACTTGTATCAACTACTGCTTGTATTGCAAAAGCGACCTGCATTAACGCTTCTCTACAGCTTGTGTAGGGTATATATCCTGTGACTGTTTCACTTGCAAAAACCTCATCAATACTGTAAGGAATTTTTGCTTTTAAAAAAATCTCCCCAATCAATTCAACAGCATTTTTATTGACATAAATACCGCCCTCAAAAATTACCTCGCCAAGAAGTCCGATATAATCTTCACTCTGCACGTTCCACAATCGTTTTGCTTTTCTTTTTGACGATTTCACAAAAACAGTCGCTTTCAATTCGCCATTAAAATACACAGATAATGGCTGTCTTGTTTGGAATGAATAAGAAATATCGCCGCTTTTGCTATCAAGCGTAAAATCAGCCGTGTTTATGCTTATTTCCGATGATATAGGATTTATCTCTTGAATTAACTTGACATTTCTTAATTCCGAGCCATAAAAAATAGTACCGTAGCCATAGTCAATCGCTCTCAACTTTAAACGATTTTTCGGCATATTTAGCGAATAAAAAGTAATAACTACTTTATTATACAAATCTACTTTGTTATAACAAAAATAACTTGCATTATCAGGCTGAAAATCCTCATCAGCGATCAATTCTTCTTGTCTGTACCACTTGATATTGACTTGGTTTGCATAAATATCATTATGAGTGTCAAATGTCAAAGTCAAGCCTTGCGAAGAATATAATGCTTCAGCCTTCAAGGTTAATATTATAGGCTCTGCAAAATTTCCGTCAAAATCGCTTAACTGCTCGCTCCACAATCCCAAATTCGCATTTTCGGGAGAGGACGGAAAAGCCTCTGCCGTTCCGTCCAATACCGTTTGATACAATTCGCAAGGATTTGCATAGTTCGGGAAATTAAGGTTGTACTGTTGCAACTGTGATAAATTGACAAAATCAGCCTTGTCATTCACACTCGGCAAGAAATTTTCCTTTGCTTCGGGTGCAACATCTCCGTATCTTATTGCTACGCCTCTCATTCAGGAAGCACCTGTGCCTCAATCGGCACGAAGTTGACAGCCAACTCCCCCCATAAAACCTTTTTAATGCGTTCAACAATCTTTTGTAATGCCCTTGTTCCTTGCGAAACATAAGCCTTGTATTTTATTGTTGTTTGATTATGCACAATTTCAATGTCAAATCCGTCATATCTCGGAATGGTAAGGAAATTATACAAATCGTCAAATTCTTTTACATTTTCCTTGCAACGCTTGAATGTTACCTTATGAGTGAAAAATGTGCCAATAGGGTCGAGTTTCATAGCACCTTCAAGATTACGCCCTGTATTTGCCGTGTAAAGTATTGAAAAACCTTCCTCAATACCCGTTACAATTACATCATAACTCTTGCCGTTTATTACACAATAATTCATCACGCAATCACCAACCTTGTTCCAATTCTGCGGTTTTCTCTGTTGCCCTGTTCGACAACTGCTCTACCAAACTCTCTGCCGTCAATTTCAAGGACTACCTCGGTATTTCCACCGCCAAAATTACCGCCCATTTCAACCATTGCTTCCATAAATGCTTGTTTCATTGTGGAAACAGGAGAAACAATTTCGTGTTCTTTGGTATTATCGCCCAAAATTGCCATAAATTCTTTATTAGGTGGTACTACTGTTCCTTGTGCAAGTTTAGGAATTAAAGGTGGATTTGTCGGGATTTCCCAACCCCAATCTTGACCGAATAATCCGCCTATATCTTCAATAAGTCCGCCTATACTGTTGATAATTCTTGCTAATGCTACATAAAGACCTTCCCAGAGAAAATTCAATCCGTCAATAATTAAGTTAATTACACCCTTAATGCTATTCCATATACCGTCCCAAATTCCTTCAAAATATTCTTTTATTCCATTCCATGCTCGTTCCCAATCTCCTGTAAAAACGCCCACGATAAAATCTATAAGACCACCAACAGCTTTAATTGCACTACTAATAAAACCTGATACAGTGCTGACTATAGTATAGAAAATACCCGAAATTACATTTCCTATATAAGTAAATGTTGGTTTTAATGTTTTGGTAATCCACATAACAATCGGATGAATAAATTTATTATATATTTCAAGTGCGCCATCTACTAATTTCATAACAAAATCAACGGCATCTTCAATCATTACAGATATGTGTTCATCCCACAGAGAACTCATTGTTTCCAAAAATGGAGTTATAATCGGTTCTAAAACATTGTCATATATGCTTTGAAAAAAATCTATAACATTTGTTGCAAATTGTCCGATGTTCTCAATTAACGGCTCTCCATATTCTTCCCATTTGCTTTTTAATATACTCGTAAAATCCGTCCACGCATTAACAGCATATTGAATATATGGGTCTATGGCAGTAGTCCATATTGAATTAAAGACACCGTTTACGCCTTCAATTATCGGTTGCCCCCAAGTATCAATTCCAACTTGCACATCTTCCCAAAAAGCAGTCCAAAAACCACTCATATTAGAGGTCATTGTGTTGAAATCGCCTTCAATATTACCCCAAGTGGTTTTTAGATTTTCCCAAAGGCTTGTTCCGATATTTTGAAATGCTTTCAATCCTGTTTGCCCCGACGACTGTACCGCTCCCCAAAATGCTTGTACGGGTTCAGCATTCCACGCTCTATTTATGATTTGTGATATTTTTTCAAAAATTGCTTCAAGGGCAGACACTTCTTTTTCTGTTTCTTCAATTTCAATACTTTCGCCCAAACTACTGACGCTTGTTTCGGGAACAATCGGTTCTTCACTCGCTTCTTGCGCTACTCCTTCCGAAAGTATTTCAACGGTATCAAAACTTGCAGTAGTCTTTTCCATTGCTTCGTTTGTTTCTTCCACCGCTTTTGTCAAATCGTTTTGGTTTTCAACGCTTTGCTCAATATTTTCCGCTTGTTCCGTCAATGCTTCTTTTGAAGTACCGTTAAACAAATCAATAATGCCTTGATATATCCCTTTTGCAAGACCTATAATCATTTCGTATACGGCGTTTAAAAGGCTTGGTATCGCCGCTATCAAAGACTTTGCAACCGTTTGAACGAGCATAGGAGCGACCTTTTCTATAAGTCTGCCTATACCCGACAAGGCTCTTTCTACAACAGGAACAATATTTTCAAAATAATTTGAAATCGAGTCAACCAAATTGTTTATGGCTCTATCTAAATCTCCACCTCCAGAAATAGCCGTCAAGACATTTTGCCACGCCGCTTTCATAGTTGCGGCACTTCCGCTTATAGTAGTTGCCGCTTCTTTTGCGGTTGTTCCCGCGATTCCGAGTTTTTCTTGAATAACTCCAATCGCCGTGTAAACATCGGCAAGGTTGTCAATGTTATATTCAACGCCTGTAATTGCTTGGGCATCTTTCAACAAGCGTTCCATTTCGGTCTTGGTTCCTCCATAGCCGAGCTTGAGATTGTCCAAAAGCATATACTGCTGTTTTGCAAAGCCTTGAAACGCCAACTGTACCGATTCTGCAGAACTGCCCATCTTGTTAACGTTATCCGAGATGCTTATCATTGCCGCATTTGCGACTTCTGCCGCCTTTTCGGTATCACCGCCAACCGCACTTAAAAGGCTTGCAGAGAATGCCGTGACATTCTTCATATATTCATTTGCGGACTGACCTGTTGTCTTATATGCTTCGTTGGCGTATTCAAGTACTTTTTTGGACGAACTCTTAAAAAGAGTTTCAACACCGCCAACCAACTGTTCATATTCCGCAAAAGCATCAACAGAAGCCTTTGCTATTGCTATCGTAGCCGTAGCCGCCGCCGCACCAACTGCCAAAAATGCCTTTGTTGCGGTTTTTGCCATACTCTTTATAGAGCCAATGCCTTTTTTTAATCCGCTTTGGTCTATGGCAGTAGTAAGAATTATACTTCCATCGCCTTGTGGTGTAGCCATATAAAATTAACTCCTTTCTACCAATCGGAGTCTAAAAATTCTTGCTCCTCTGCGGTAAGTTTTACGGGTAAATCTATATCATATTTATTTTCACGATATATCTTTTCTTCCCATTTTTCTAATTTTTCACTACGCATTTTTTTCTTGCGAATAGATATAATTGTACTCCAAGCACATTCTCCGACCTCTCGAAAAGCTGACATAAAAGTCCACCAATGTGTGAATTTGTTTGGCGTTCTTATGTCATATCCCAAAACTCTACTCACGGCAGGAGCGATAAATTTAAAGTCCTTTTTCCAACTCATAAGTCTTTGCTGTGGTTCGCCGTTTGTTTTTGGTTTTATTTTAAATTCTTCTTCACTTTCGCAATCAATAATGCGTATCATTTCTAAAATTGCTTTTTCTGCATTTTTTATTTTACGAGGTTCTTTGTAAAAGATAAATAATGCAAGTTGATGTTGATGTTGTAAGTCAATGTCTACATCTTCATACACATCAAGGCAATCCAAAACCACACGATAATCGCAATCTTTTTCAATTTCATATTCTTCGCCGTCAATATTAACGGAAAGAGGATAATCCCAACTCATCTATTGAATTTGTGTTGATAATTTACTGTGTGCTTGCTCATAGCCTTTTCAAGAGCCGACATTGTAGCCTTTGAAGTTTTGCCCGTTTCTTCCTCAATTTTGGGCATAAGCCATTCAAGAATGTAAAAAGGATAATATTGGCTCTTTGCCTTAATAAATCCATTTGGGGATACATATTTGAAAATTGCATCGGAAACGCTGTTGCCAAAAGCGTTGTCAAAATCAGCTTTAATTTTTTCATTCAATCTTCTTATGATTTCTAACTTTTCTACACTATCTGTGGCGTTTTCGCATTCCATATGTGCTTTATCATATATATCGCTCATATCATTTATCATATCCGTCAAACGAATAAAAAAGTCAAGGTCGTTGGGGTTGAAATAAATCTTTTCTGTTCCCCTATCAAAAGGAAGAATAAATTCCACCAAACCAGTGTCAATTACATCAATTTTTCTTGCATTCATAATAATTACCTCTCTTTATATCCTCATTAAATGTAAATATACCGCCCTACCTAATAGGGCAAGGCGGTATTGTTTTTTATTTTTACTCTGCGCTATCGGGAGTAAATGTAATTGTTTCTCCGTCCACTTTGGGCATTGTGCCTGTTGTGGTCTTGTTTGCATAGTGAATATCCACCTCAAAGCCAAGATAACCGCCCGCCTCGCCTGTGAAGTTGTTAATCGCAATCATAACATCTTCCTCAAGTCTTGCAAGGCAAGTGTTTTCATCTGCACCATCAGCAAACTCAAACTTTTGAAGCATCTTTACGCTGTCAATCTTGCTTGTATCTCTCTTAAACCAAGCGTTGAAAAGCATCTCGGCAAACTTACTACCCTTACGGAGCTTAATAGCAACACCACTTTGTGTGGGCTGTGCCGTGCCTCTCTCCATATCGACATAACCAAGAACATCGGTGGTCTTTTCTACATCTTGGTTCTCCTCAACAGTCCAAGACTCTACGCCTCTACCTTGAAGTTCCCATTCGGGTGCAAGACCGCTCTCCGATACATCGGCATATATCTTAAATCTTTTGGTCTCCACTTTAGGAGACGCATAACTGTTAAATTCTGCCATTATTTTTATTCCTTTCGTTAAAATCTTCCGCTTTGTAAAGCGTTATTTAGTGTGCGATATAATTTATCCTTTTGTCCTGCTTGTTCCGCTTTTATATCCCAATGGTCTGTCGCATAGGGATTTCGTCCGCTACCTTGCGTTATGAATTTAACGCCTCTGCGGTTGTAATATACTGCTTCAGCATAAGGGACTTTGTAATGCAAAGCAAAAGGCTTTTGGTCTACCGTTTGCCCTGTTACGCCCATCAACTGCGCCGTGTCTCTCGGAGTATAGGGGTCAATCAATCGCTTCCATTCGTGACTGACGAGAAGCCCAAATCGGTCATTCTGCACCTTTTCCAAAATCTTCGGCTCGTTAAGGTCAATCCTCACGGTCATAATACACCGTCTTTCTCTGCGCTCGGTTTACATAGCGCAATCGAACCGTGATGAAGTAGCCCACCGTGTTTTCTTCGGGGTTTACGTAGCGAATTTGGGGTACAAATGGGTTACATTCTATGCTGACAATCTTTTCTCCAATATCGGGGAAATTGCCAATTTCGTTTTGTTCTTTTACCCAGTCGCAAATATTTTGTACTTGTTCAAGTCTCAACACATTTTCGTTATTGTATGGAGATTTATCTTCCGATGGGTCATACCACTCATAACAGTTTATTTGAAAATCCTCGTAAACCGAAGGGTATGGCTCAATCGTACACCAATAATCTCCGAGTGTATCGCTTTGCTCTTGATACTGAACAACAGGCGAAGCACCTTGTGGAAGAATAACCCTAACTCCTATTTCCTCTGTTGCCGCTATACTCCACAAGTCAGCAAGCTCTGGGCATTGACGGAAATATTCAAATAGTTTTGCATATTTGCTCATTCAATACCTCCAAAATCTCCGACAGATATTTTTCTCTTTCTGCCTCGGTTTCAAACTCGCCTTTCCACTCGTTGTCAAATTCTTTTTCATAGACAACATTATCGCTTCCAGCTTCTCCGAGTTCTACTGTCAAATATCCAAATCTTAAACGAACATAAGCAACATATTCGCCATTCAAAAATACGTCATACTGCTCTGGGCATCTTTCACAAGTTTTTACAAATTCATAACTCATTCAATCACCCCACATTCGTTATGGTAACATTGTCAACCGACATTCCGTGAATGTTTGCCGATACAGAACGAACCACGATGCCGTTGTCCTTATATTTCTCTTGAAGTTCCGCAAATTCACGGCTCGTTGTAACAACATCGTCAACCTCCGACAAAACGATGAAATCACCCACTTGCACCGTATAGAAATCCTCGCGAATATCAACGGTCAGTTTGGCATATTCAAGCGGTGTCTTGTATCGGTCAACATCTTTCGATATAACCGTAACCGCATTGACTATGTTTTCAATCGTTCCGTCAGCCTTGCTGACAATACCGCCTTGAATGTTGCATTTTTCAATCACAAATCGGTCAAAGTGTCTTTCCTCGACTGCCGTTTTTGGAATGTCATTGTAAATCGTAACCTTATGTTTCCACAAGTCCGTCATACCGCCCCTATCAAAAGTCGGTCTTTGGCTTTGTTCGGGAACGGGTATGTCGATTACATTCTCGCCATACTTGACTTTGAATTTGACTTTCACCGCATCGCACCTCTATACATTAAAGGCGTTCCGCAATCGTCTTTTTCGCTTATCAAATAGTCATAAACGATATTGAGCATTTCACAATTTATTTCATCGGTCGTTTTTGTTGCGTAACTTTCACTTTCGCTAACTCCACCCGCCGACTGACTTTTGCTTGTAACTGCTTTGCTATTCGATACATTGCTTGCGAGGTATTCAACCAAATCACGCACACACGCTTTCGCCCTCTGTGATACCTCTAAAACGCTCTGTAATCGACTTTGTGTGTGCAGGTCAACAAATCCACACGCCCTGTCTATATGTCGTAAAAAAGCGGTTTCGTTAAGCTCACCGCCCATTGATTTATATTGTTCATAGGTTAGATATTGCATAATTCAACCGCCTTTCAAAATTAAGTTAAAGCCATTTTATTTGACTCTTTTTCAGGTTTGTTTAACTTTAATTCGGGAATTTCGGGTATCTCCACAATCAAAGGACAGCCTCGTCTGTTTTTATCCGTTGAAAGTTCTTTTATCCGACTTGCAGATACTTTCTTTTTATTGTGGGGGTAAATATCCCCTACATTATATTCGTGATTGTCTTGCAAATCGATAAAATACTTAATTACTCGGTACATTCAATCACGCACCTGCGCCGATAGTACCCTTTACAACGCCCTCTGCATATTCAACAAGGAACTGACTGCCATTCATAACAAGGCTTTCAATCTGTGCTCTTTCCTCATTCTGATAACCTGACTTAATACCAATGTAACCAAGTTCATCAGTTGTAAGGTCAAATGCGTTTGCAACATCGCCATTCATTGTAAGGTAATAATAGATAAAGTTTTCCTTTGCAGTTGCAATAAATGTACCCTGTGCAATTCTTGAAGTCATAATCACAGTACCAAGACCGAGAAAGTTTTCAACATAATTCATACCGAATACAGTTGCAAGACCTTCATCTTTGCCACCAAGATATTCAGCGACATCAAGAGGGTTTACAAAATAAACTGCTTCTGCCGCATCATCTTCAAATTTAACCTGTAACTGTCCCCAAGCGTTTGCAAGTGCGGATTTAAGGTTAGCACCCTCTGCGGTTGTACTTCCTGTAATTTCGCCATTAAGGAAGCCAAAAAGGTCTGTTCTAATACCGCCCTGAACATCACGAAGTAATGCCTTGTCAGTATCATTAACCGCCGCATTGTAACCTGACTTTTTGATTGCTTCTGCGGATACCGCTTTTCTCCACTTTTTAAGAGTGATTTCGCCCACAGGTGTTTTAGTTGTTTCATACTGTGAAAGCGGAATGATTTCACCTTCGGGAACTGCTCCGTCCTGTAATGTGCCTGTGGTGGAATATACATACATTGTTGTACCTTCCATCATAGGAATTTTTCTTGTTACGCCCAAAACTTCAATAAGTTTATTAAGCGAATTATGTGTAAACTGATTTACAAAATCAACTTCACGAACCTTTTTCATCTGTTCCTGTGTGATAAGGTTGGTTTCAGCACCTGTTAATACATTTGCCATATTTATTTACTCCTTTATACTTTTAATTCAGGGAATAAGTGAGCGTGTGCAATCATTTCAGCCTGTCTTGTAGATGCATCTTTGATTGCGTTTATTTCTTCTCTTGAAGAATATTTTTTACTACCCAAAGTTCCCTGCGGTGTACCCCCCTGCAACTTAACGGCGGTAACGCCTGTAAATGCGGTGGCATCGTCCTTTGTCAAATCGTGAAAAATCTCTGTGTCGCTCTTGCCTTGATAATCGGTATTTTCAAGAGCATCTCCAAACTTTTTAAGGTATGCTTCACGAATAGCATCGTGGTTGAACTTCTTATCGCCCAAAACGGCTTCAAATCGTTTGTTAATGCTTTCTGTCTTTTCGGCAAGTATGCGGTCTGCTTCTGCCTTTTTTTCCTTTGCAACATTTTCAGCCTGTAAAGCCTCAAACTTTGCTTTCCAATCTTCACCGCTTGCATTTGCGGTTTTTAGTGCTTCAAATTCTGTGTTGAGTTTGTCAAAATCCGCTTTCTTTTCTTTCAATTCGGTTTCAAGTGCCGTGACTTTCGACTTTGCTTTCTCAACATCAGCACCGTTCAAATCCATAACGGCTTTCAACTGTTCATCTGTTGCATCGGCAAAAATTGCCTTGATTTCTTCACGCTTCATAATTTCTTAATCTCCTTTATTGCTACGATTTTTTACGAGGTATCGCCTCTTGCTTTAATTGAGTTTTGCAACTTTACGAGTTGCCAACATTTTATATTTTGGGTAGTTCAGGAAAACCGAAACTTTCCCATATATAACTAATAAATTCAATCATAAAATTCATAAAATTTATAATTATTTTCATAGCATTTTCTCAATAATTGACATTTTTCCTTTGAGTTCAGCAATGTCTTCTTTCATCTTGATTTCTTCATTTATTCTTGCCGTTCCGTTGTTATTAAATCCAAGCAAAAGCAAAAGCAAAATCCAAGTATAATCATTAGGGAATCCATCTTTTGCGATAAGTTCTTTCAATTCTTGAAATTGTTTATCTTCCATTTCAACATCTCCTTTCAAAACAGAATAAGAGTAGAACATTACAATTCTACTCTTACATTATAGCATATTATTTTTTATTTGTCAAGATGTGTTTCAATCGTCTGCATTTGTCTATATTATCGCAAGTAAAGATTATGTCTGTGTTTCCCATTGCATCTTTTATCATATCATAAGCAAGAGAAAATTCAGGGCAATGTTTACAAAAATCACAGAAATCAAAACTGTAACTGAACGGCAAATTTTCTTTTTCCATATTTTCACCTCATATCATATTAAATTGGTTTTGTCAATAGGCGGTTAATCACACATAATCGGTATCGCATCCATAATACTGTAATAACGCTTTTGCAAACTCATATCCATAAAGGCTGAATGTGTAAACCGCTTCTTCGTGGTCGGGGTGAACAACAAATATTTCGTCATTATCAACCATTATGGTATAATTCCAATCTTCCTTGCATTTCTTTAACCATTCCTTATCTTGTTCGGTCATTTTTGCAATTCCTTTCCCTTATTTCATCAAGACATTTCGGACACATCAACAATTTTACTTTCTTACGTGAAGCAATTTCGCTCGGATATTTTACTCTAATTTCATACGCCGTGTAAATAATTCCTGCTCCTTTGTTAAACGGTTCTACTTCATTTCCACACAAATCACAGAAATATAATGTCTTTTTCATATATAACCACCTTTCTTTTTCTTCGCTTCAATGTTATCCAATACTGTGCGGATTTCAAAAGCACCTATCGCACAATGCCAATTCTCGCAACCAAACAGACGGAAAATACAATTTTGGCAACTTCCTTGTTCCTTGCAATACTCGGCAATAACTTTTGCACATTCAACTACTTTCTTATTGCTTATCATTCCCTCACCTCATCATTTTGGGGTGTGCGAGTGTCAATGTGCCACAATCCCCATCTGTAAAAATCATATATTCCTTTGCCATTATCCAATTCAACGGTATAAACCTCACTCGGCATAATATATGGCTTGTGCCTTGCAATTACTGTGCCAATGCCTTTCATTGTTTGAACTCTATCGCCAACCTTGAAAAACTTCATTTCTCCCTCTCCTTCCTTTCCTTTGCTACGAGGTAGCGGATATATTCGCTTAAATTACAATTATGTTGGTGAGCATCAATTTTCAACCGCTCATATTCTGCCTCGTTTGGAAATTTTACGATTAACATTTTCATATTATCACCTATCCTTTTTGCTAATTGTAAAGCCAAAAGGAACTTTGCCATTAACAATACTTTGCCAATGTTTAATAACATCAGGGTGTGCGTATTCGTTTTTCTCCAAATTTTCTTTGGCTTGTTCTTTAATTTTCTCAAACTGTTCAACAGAAATCGTCTTTGCAAATTTATGGTCATATTGAGGATAAAGCATATCATCAAAATTTACCATACGCAAACCACACTTATTATTACTGTACTGCCAATCAAGAATAAAATCCCACATAACAAAACTTGCTTGAAATCCTGTTATGCCAAAATCTCTTGCAAGAAAATCACCAACTGCAAGACAAGCCTGTGCCATTGCTCTTGGTGCTTCTCCATAACCTGTATTGTAATTCTCCTTTACATCTTTCAAAAACTCAATAAGGCTTTCAAAATTTTCAATCTGCTTTCGCTTTTCCTGCAATTCCTTTTTTACAACAAATTCATTTTCCATTTTTTATACCTGCCTTTCTTTGTTCGGTATAAACAGTATACCACATATAAACCACATTGTCAACCCCTTTTCGCAAATTTTTCAAAAAAAATTTCAAAAATCCACCCAAGCGAGCCGATGTAAATAACTTTCGCAAATTGTTATTTATGCCGAAAACCCTTGATTTATAAGGCTTTTCGAGGTTTTGACCTAAATATATAAATAGATTTACTATACATTACTTTTAAAAATTACTACTGCGGTCAAAATGGAGTTAAAAAATTGTAGTAATATTTATAATTTAATTATTATAAAATCCCCAAAAACCCCTATAAAATAAGCACTTTCTATATATAAATAACAATAAATAACATATTAACAAATTATTACTATTTATATAGAGGGTAAATTATGCACAAAAATGTAAATGGTTGTGTTTTAATTTTTGTTGATTTTGCACAATAAAAAATCCCCTGCTTTTTAGGGCAGGGGTGGTAATTCAAAATCAAGCCTATCGGATTTCATTTGATTATGTTCTGCCTTTAATAATTGCAGATTGGTATAATGATATAGTTTTGCGACTTCTTCTTCGGTGTTTGCCGTTGCTAATGGTATTATATGGTCTATGTGTACTTTGTCTGTTCCGTCATATTCATAGCCATAGTTTTTGTAAAATGTTTCGTTCAAATATGCTCTCAATTCTTCCGCAGTACAACCTACAATGTTTTCTGTTGTATCAGGCTTTTGGAAGCCTTTACGATAAAAACCACAACGGACAAAATGACCTATTTTTTCTTTGTACCTATAAACACTATCATTTTTCATCTTTTCTTTTTTATATTTTGACATATACGCACGAATTTCTTTCTTGTGTTCTTGATAATGCTTTTTGTGATATATTTTCATATCTTCTTTATGTGCATCTCTGTACTGTTTTCTTTCATCTGCAAGTCTATGTTTGTTTTCTTCCCAATATTTCTTTTTATATGCTCGCCTTTCTTCTCTATGGTCTATGACATATTGCCTTGCATATTCTGCCTTGCATTCCTTGCATCTGCAAGTTAAACCATCTTTTTTGGTTCTGTCTTTTTGGAACATATCCAACGGCAATTCCCTTTTACATTTGGTACAAATTTTTGTTTCCATAAAATCTACTCCTTAAAATATAAAAACCTCAAAAGGACAAAGTATATAGTGCGAGTATATACAAAAATCCTAATGAGGTTAATATCAATTTAAGTTTTGTAAGTCTCGCACTCTTACAGTATTATTATACCATAATAAGTGCGTTTTGTCAAGTTTTTTGGATAGATAATCTCTTTGTATCAACCGCAATTCCTGACTTTTCGGATATTTGATTGTATTTTTCTCGGTATGCTTTTATTTTTGCATTGCACCCTTTTACAATCTCATTTTTGCTTGCTCCTGTTGCAATAGCCTTTTCCCATTTCTGCTGACGGATTACATTTTCCAATGACCTCATTGACTGTTGCCATTCATACGGCTTTTTTGATACACCGTCAATTTCAATCGGTGTTTCTGCTTTTGTTTTTAAGTCTGCTAACTCTTTGGCATCATAACGAGGCTCGGATATTCCACATATAATCGGTGTCGTATAGTGATTGCACCCATAATCTTGCAATGCTCTTTCTGCCGATAATCCATCAGGACTTGATGGGTCTGCATCAGAAAATCCAATAAACTTTTCGCCATTTATTGTTTGAGTTCCACCTTTGCAATATTGTTTTCCTTGCATAAAATCGTGAGATGGTCTGCAAGGAAAATGAAAATCAACCTCTTCGCCATCCGTTCCAAGTTCCTTACCTATCATCTCATTATATTCTTTGCTTGCCTGCTTTGCCCCCCATAACACATCTTGACGGACAACACTTGCAAGGTTTCTTGTAATTCTTACCTCTTTTCCGTTTATGATTGCAGTACCATAATCTACTCGCAATCCGCTACCGCCTAATTCTTTTATAGCATCTCTTACAACAGTGTTGAAATCCTCTGCACCTGTCGAAACAGACATAACTGCTCTGTCAAGCACATTTACGAGAGTGCTTTGCATATTGTTAAATTTGCCTGCACCGTCTACAAATCCCAATGCCTTTGTCTTTGCAAGGTTTATCATCGTTTCGCCTGTTGTCTTTGCATAAGCTCGTGCAATTGCTTGTAATTCTCTGTTGTCTTTAAACGGCACAAACTTTTTGCCCCTGTAATCATACAAAGGCTGATTTGCAAGATGTTGTTCTTCCAATAATTCCCCATACATCTGCTCAATCTGTGATATGTTGTAGCCTGTAACTTTTGCAAGTTCTTTTGTTATGGCATCCATATCGGAGTTTACCACAGCGATATTGTTGATTGATTTAATATCCGCAAGGGTTAGTTTTCCGTAGCGGTTTATTCGTTTGCCAATTCTTTGCAATGTGTTCATTTCCCAACCCGACACATTTGCCATAAGAATATTAGCCTGTTGTTCTAACTTTGAAATATCAGCCATCTATTTTTTTCGCCACCATTCCTTTTGGCATTATTCCACTCGCCTTATAACGATAACCATAAATGCCGTCATTTTCAACATATCCCTCTGTTTGAATATCGGTGCAACCTATTGCTTGAAGAAAATTAGTCATTTCATACAAGAAATACACTGTGCTATCACATAAAACAGAAAGACACATTCTACCGTTTTCCACATATCCGTTATGACTTCTAAAAAACTCATTTACTTGTTTTTCAAAGTCTTGTTTTGAAATATCAGCCATTCGCACCACCCTTTAAGTCATATTTGCACAATTTTTCAAGCATTCGTTTTTCTCGCTTATCTTTGCCAAGAATGTACAAGTAACGATTTTTCGCCCCTCTTTTACAAGGTTTCCACCCTCTCGCCTTTGCTTCTTCTTGTGATATGTTTACACCACATTGACGAGGGTGTCGCAATCTTCCGTTTTCATCAATGTAAAAAGTTGCACTTCCTGTATGCCCCAATCGGTAAGCGTTCGTAGCTTTGTAAATTGTGCCATCGTGTCCCTCTGTGCTATCGGAAAAACTTATAACCGCTTTGATTTGTGGCTTATCTTCTTTTAATTTTTTCAAGCAACGAACAATAAACCAACTTTCTGTATTTTTCGGTGTAACATCAAGAATGTGTAAACGGTGCAATTCAGTAACACTATCTTTGTATTCTTCTCCAAATACACTTGACCTCACATTCTCACTACAAGGCGTTGCAAACATCAAGCACCCTATCAATTCGCCTTTATCAAACAACCCATAACAAGGAGAAGGACCGTTATGGCAACCGTGCGAATAATGATTTTTGCGGATATAATTTTTTGCCGTTTTGCAATCAATACGCCTTATCTCATATCCGCACTTCTCTATGTTCTCCACTTAATCACCGCCTTAATCCCAAAAATATCTTATCAGCCCTTTGATATCCCTATCCTTTGAAAGAAGTTCAAACAAAACAAGCCAAATATCAAATATGAAAAATTCTAAAACTCCAAATATTCCAATGGCAATAGTAGCAATTACAAAAAACGGAAATAGCAATATTTTACCAAACAATACAAAACTGCAAAACATATCTTTCCACGCATCTCTCAAAAGAGCAATAGCCATCATACCACCGTCCCACCTCTTTCTTTTGGTGTGCCATCAGCACAAAAATAATCGGCTCTGTAATTATCTTCATCATATTTTTGGCTATGCGTACAACTTCCTATCTCGTTGTAGATGCAATCCTTGCACCTTACCACTTCCACAAAATCTTCTTTGTTTTTGAAATTTGAACAATCTTCAAACAAGCAACTATCTTCATAATCTCCACGAACATCATCTGCATACATTTTGCATATATCAAAATGTAAACATTTCTTGCATTCAGCCATCACCCCTCACCGCCTTTCTCATCTTCTGCTAATGCGTTTCTAACCACAGAGAAAAACATATCCCAACCTTTTTCAAGTCCTTTAATGTATGCTTCTTTTTCTGTGCGGATTTCGTTTTTTAACACTTCAAGTTTTTGGGCGTATGCTTGTCTTTCTATTTCATACAACTCATTTCTCGTCATTGTCAACACCGCCTTTCTCGGTTGGGTGGTCATCAAACAATGCTTGAAATGATTTCATAAGGTCTGCATCGTCAGTTTCAAATGCCTTGCAAACATTCCAATACTTTGTTTTGCCATCCTCAATAATTCTGACAATATCCTCGCTCGGAAAAGGCTCTCCAAATCTCGCATCTTCCATAGCATTTTCAATAGGACAACCGCCTTGCTCGACAGAATCGCAAAAGCCGTCATCATTTACTTTGTGTTTCTTGCACCGATAACAAAAACTATCAAGAAAAAACTCATAACTCATACCATTCGCAAACGGTATTGATGGTACAATTTCTTTCATTTCCCCTCATCTTCCTTTCTCATAAATCCGTCAAACAAAACAAATCTAATGTCGGTTAATTTGCCAATAATATCGTCATATTCGCTTTCGCAATCAACACATACTTGATAAAGTTTTGTGTCAAAACCACCATAATTATTTTTTACTGTGGGTATTTTTATTTCAACTAATTTTTCTGTTTCTTTTTTGCACCTATCACAATAAAATTTAATCATTCTTTTCATCTTCCTTTCTCTGCTTATCTATCAGCCTTGTTTCTTTCGCTATAAGCATATCAACGGTGGCAGATGCAGTCAGATTATAATGCTTTGCCACTCTGTCAAGGTCTGCCCTCGTGTCCTTGCTTATTCGCATTTGGAATGTTTCTTTTTTCAAATTATCGTTCCTTTCTTATTTTTTAATAATTCTATATCGTTTAATTTTCAATTTTCCAATAAATTCTTCATCAAAAAAATCTTTTTCTATTTTCCCCTTTTTGAACAGCCCATCAATTCTGCTCTGTAATTCAAATACATCGAAATTAAACATAATTGGTATTTCGTTGCATATCTGCTCAAAACTTTTCCAATCTGGGTAAACGCTCTCAAGATATTCTAATACTATTTTTTTACTTACTCTCATCTAAAAACCTCCATTATAAATCCAACTATCTGGAAATTCCACATAGTTGCGCTATTTCAATGTGAAAATTTATATCGAGCACATTGGTCAGAACAACAAATTCTTACCAATCTACCTGTTTGGTATAAACGGCTCAAAGCATATTGCAAATCAACAAGCGCAACACCATAAATATTCATATCATTCGCAATTTCATCAAAAGTTTTCATTTTCGGATAAATACCTTTAAGATGATTTAATACAGATTTTTGAGTTACAATGGATTTCATTTTAATGCCTCCTTCCGCAAGGTCTTATCTACCTTACACCTATATTATAACACATTGTAATTACTTTGTCAATACCTTTTTCAAAACTTTTTTTAATTTTTTCAAAAAAAATACCGAAAACATTTCTGTTCTCGGTAAATTTTATTTACTTTCTGCGTACTCCGCCAAGCTTGTCAGCCCATTTTTCTGTCCAAAATGAATAATAATCGACTGTGCAAAGCCTACTGTAGACATTCCAAAGCATAGAGCAAAAGAACACTATTAAATACCCTACGCCGAGCCTTCTCGCTTGTAAAGTGTGCCCGTATTCGTGTTTTATATAGTTTTCTTTTTCCTCAATATCGAGCATAGCCCAAAGAGGAATAAATATATAATTACCTAAAGACACTCCGCTCCCAAAGCCATAAACTGTAACTGTGGCGTCTTTGTATTTGAATGTTTGCCAACCTTTTTTCTTGTAAACTTTATGCATAATAAATCCTATAAGATTGAAAGGTAACGCCCATATGTAAGATAGTGATTTTTTCATATCAATATGTCATTTTCTTCTTCTGCTTTAAGAATCTTTTCGTATTCCTCTTGGCTTATCTCATAAAAATCTTTATCATTTTTACCTTCTGCGAGAAAAATATCTGTTCCGTAAATCTCTCCGTCAGTCAATATCATTCCTTCCGAAGCAGTAATTCTTATTCGTGTAATAACTTCTTTTTTCATATTATCGTCTCCTTTAATTATACAAGCGATACTGTCCAATTGCTTCGTATTGCAATCAAATCAATCCACTCTTGCGAAGTGCTTCCATCTTCTGCGCCTTCGCTTGTTTCAAACGCATTGTTTACCGCTGTTTTTGATAAAGTAACTGTTAAACCGCTTGTTGTAGTAGAAAGAGCATTTATTATACTCATAAGACTATCGTGCGTGAGTAAGGTAGACCATTGTATATTAAAGCCGTTTTTGTCTATTGTGCCTTGTATTGTTAGATTAGTTATGCGAGCATAATCAAATATGTTTGAATAAGTATTATTCTCTGACAAAACCAAACTGTCAATCGTCTCTATACGAGCATCATAAAAAGGTCTATTTATGTTTGTACAGCCTGTAAAATCAAGCACGCCTATTCTCTTTATTCCTCTGCTTGCCTGAAACATATATGTCACGTTTGCCGCTTTACTCACATCCAGCACTACGCCATTTTCAACAAAATCGAAGTCAGTAAACACAGCATACGCAAATGTGTATGAACAATTTCCTTTTGCTATGATTGGATATTTAGGCTTAAACGTTTCGTTGTTCCAACCTGCTCCTGAAAAAGCATATTGATAGTTTGTTCGGTTTCCATTCTCTTGATAACTATCCCAAAACCTATCATACTCGCTCTTTTGCCCTGCTTCATATTGTGTCAATCGAACATCGGTATAATATTCAATTGCCGTCACGCCTGAAACATAATTTGTTCCTGCGTAAGTATGCAACGCTTTTATTTGCTTACCGATTTCCGTGTCAGTATAGTCCTCATAGTTTATTCTTACCCTACCGTCGTCCTCAAGGAATACCATTGTTATAGGTTCACCACCTAAATCAATCTCAACCTTTTGCGTTTCTCCGCTTTCAGTCGAAATTATAATCTCGTGGCTTGTTTTTTCGCCTAAATCGCTTGGATAAGAACGAAAATGAATTAAAGGTGCATTTAAACAATTAGTAAGAATTTGATTTTCAACGTCATAACCTGACTCGGAATAGAAAATAGCTATCTTTTTCACAGCATTTGAATAGCCTGCTTCATAAACCTTCTGTTGATTCTCGGCTATAGTGGTAAGTTTTTCTGCCCTATTCATACACTGTCACCACCTATGAGAGAGTTTTGGATTTCTATAATTCTGTCTAAAGCCTCATCGAAATTTTCATTTTCATTTTCCAATTCAATAACAGCCTGTGCTATATCGTTTGTGTCTTTAACGAGAATATCTTCTCCGTCAACCTTATCAATCCAATTGTCTTTTAATGCCATAAAATCAACCTCCCTGTAATATCTTTTCAATAGCCATATCTGTATTAACTTGATTATTTGCTTGTATTCGTGCCAATTTCTCGGCTATTTCCTCGTCAGTCATATTCGGGTAAAGCCAACGGAGTTCATCTTCCTTTTCAAGAACTCCTCTGTCAACGGCTGAAACAATACGCTCATACTGCTTGTCATAGTCCTCATAGGTGTCAAACCAATCCACCATAACTGTATAAAGGTCAAGCGGAATATTCAAGAACACCGCATCGGCTTCAAGTGTTGCCTTTATGCCGTCAAACATAGCGGATTGAATTTTCTTGACGAAAGAGCGTGTCTTTGTGTTTGCTGTGCGTATCTCGGTTGCCGTTGCCCCTGCCGTGTGTTCTGCCTCGGTCAAAAAACCTCGGTCAAGTCCTACCATATCTTCCCAATCGGCTTTTGCATCAATTAACTTTTGTTTGTAATCGTTGTATCTCGTGGACGGAGCGAAACTATCAATCAGCGTTCCGTCAACTCCTGCCTTTTTGCGAATAGCATAAATGCCTTCGGGCAAATCAAAACGCTCACCGTCTTTTGTGCCGATTTTTCTTGCAACTGTTTCATCGGCAAAGAGCTTTGTTTTCATCAAGTGCATTTCTTCATCAAGATTATTCCTTGCAACCTTGATTTGATTTTCCACTTCCTCGCACCCAAAGTTAAGCGGAACACCCCATTGTGATAAACCTCTGCTATCCTGTGGCGATTTATAATATGCTACACCGATATTGTTAGCATTGTAATAAGCAACATTGTCATTCTTGTAATGCTCCCATTCAGCCAAATATTCCTCGTTACCGCTTTTGTCGGTGGTGTAATAATAAACATACAAAGTGCCATTTTCGTCAAGAATATGGTGTCTAATAAGCCTGTATTCCCTATGCTTGACAACCTTCTTGTCGATAACCATAGCAACCTCATACATCTTATCGGCTACCATACGATAAACGGAAACATCAGCAGGAGCAATAATGCGGTGATACGGCTCATCATCTTCACCTGTTGCCATTGTTACAAAACAACCACCTTTGCCGTTCATCATCGCACATATTTCATACCGCTTTGCTTCAAGGTTTTCTGCAAGAGGTATCAACGGCTGAACAAGTGTGCTGTCCGTCTGCAATTCCACCGTTGCTTCATCGCATACAAGCGAGGTCAGTTTTGTATTCGCAATAGCAAGTGGGTTATACTCCGTTATATTTTCCCAATCCTGCACTTTTACGACAATTTTCTTTTCCTCGTCATATTGGTCTATCTTCTTTTTGACAAATCCCCAAAAATTACTCCAAAATCCCAATTACAAATCACTCCTTACATCCATCTACCGCCACGGCGTTTTGCTTTTGCAGAGCCTACCGATGCTTGTCTTGAATACTTTTCATATTCATCTCTTGCACCTTGCATAGCCTTAATAGCCTTTTCTTGTATCTCAATTTTTGCCTTAATTCCTGCTTTCATACCGCCAATAGCATCGGCTGACATTCCATAAGATTTTCCCATAGCAGTTGCGTTTTTATATTCGCTTTTCAAAAAGTCGACTTCTCTTTGAGTTTCTGCAATAAGGCTATTTCCTGTAACACTCTTATGCACATACATTTGATAACCAATAGCATCTTTTGTAGCCCCTGCTTCTACCGCAAAACTTGCAGGAAAGTCATTGATATTAGATGTTTCTGTGGCGTATGCACTTTTATATTCTGCTGAACGAGGATTTCCACCGCCACCTGCGGAAATACCGCTTGAACCACCTCTACCACCCATTAACTCTCGCCTCCGTAAATCTGTCTTGAAATGATTTTATCCTAACTATATTCGCATTGCATTCTTTCGGTATATCTCCGTGAAATATGACCGTTTCGGGTTGCAATCGGTCTAACATTTCAAACCAACCGTCAAGAAATAACGCTTTTGTTTCCTCGTTTCTTTGAGTGCCTACACTTGAAACTGCAACTGTCGCACCTTTTGGCGTACCGTCAAAGCACCACTTGAAACTGTTCTTATCGCTCCACGCTATCGTGGGAATTACTTTGTACCCCATACTTTGCCATAATGCACCAAGCCAATGTTTGCGATAATGATTGTATATCTGCAACGCTTTCGGATAGTCGGTGTATAGCGAAAAATCGGGCGTCATTATTGAATGAAATTCGCCTATCAAATTGACATAAGCCAACGGCTCACGCCACAGCCTTTCAAATTGGTAGTCATCAACAAAGAAGTGCAATCCTTTTTCCTTTTTGTTCTTTGCTGACCTTGCATAATTAAATCCGACAAACTCCGCAGGCTCATACTTGTACGGCTCTAATATAGGCGTGTTATATTCGCCCTCTGTGTCGAACTGCATTATATTAAGATTTTCGCAAAACCGTGTTTCTCTATAATTCATACATACACCGCCCAAAATCCCAAAATATCACGCTCCTATATTTAATCCAAAATAAAGTGGTAGTTATCTGCAAGGCTGTAAAACAGTCCATCTATGCAGTCGATGTTAATTGTGCCATCATCAAGTATGACTGCCTTTTCACTTTTGGGGTCATATACCGCATTTTGCAACTGTTCTATAAGCGGTTCACATTCGCCCTTTACAAGTTTGAATTTGCCCTGTGCCATAAGTTTTGATAGCATCAATGGTCTATCCTGCAACGGCATAGAGGACTTGATGCAGGCGGCATTATCAAATATATATCGCCAATCGTTAAGTCCGTTGATAATCGTATAATACGCATCGTCTACATAACAGTTATTTGCCCTTATGCCGTATTCTTTTTCTATGCTTGATATAAAGTCCTTTGCGGCATTTTCAACATCAGCAGGGCGTAAATCTTGCGGTAATATTTCTTTTGCCTTTAATACATAAACATTGTTTTTTCTGTCAACTGCACTTGCAACAAGTGAATAATTTGAGAGGTTGCCTCCGATATCGAACCCCACGGAAAAGTTTCGTAAATCTTTCGGCACATCTTTTCTGTCAATGATATACTTATCGACATTCTCCGCAAAGTCTTGAAAAACTATGCCCTCTGCCGCACATCGTAAACCGAGTATGTCTCGCTTATAGTAAACACTTCCAACCTCATACTTTGATATTTCTTCGTCAAGGTTTTCTTTCGACAGATTGATATTATCAAAGATATTAAAGGTTATAAGATTAAAACCGCCCTTTAACTGTCCGCTTTCGCTCTTTTCCTCATACACATCAATAAACTTTCGGTAAATCTCTGCGTTTGGGCTTTCGGGGTTCAAATCCCAATAAAACCGCTTTATATCTGCGTTTATCTGTCTGCGTTGTGCTTCTCTTATTGTTTCTTCGTGGTGTAAGTTTATCTCCGTTGCAATCCATAAGCCAATAGACATACCTCTAAATTTCTTGTAACTGTCAGCCTTTGCACCGCCACAAAACAAAACAATCTTTTCTTTATAGTTGGTATCTTTTCCGCATATCCTCAAACACTCATTGCCTTTGTATTTACCCCATCGGCATTGACCTCTAAAAATATGTTCCAATCCGTACCCGTCACAATCGCCTATGATGATTTTTGCCGTTGGTTGCGTTGAAGCAGTTGCAAGGTGTAATTTGTCTTTTGACTTTTTCAAATCGTGAGCAAAGCAAAATATATTGTCTGTGGTCTTACCGCTACGAATAGAACCCTCCGCAATATTCATTGAGCATTTACGAGTTTTTGTCATATATTGGCAATGCTTATCATTCCACTTATAATCAAGCGTTTTCGTCCTTGTAGCCAAATGCCCTCGCCTCCGCTTCGCTCAAATCCTCAATATATTCTTCGTCCCTGTCCTCTCCAATAAGTTCCTGCACCTTTTCAAACGCTTTTACATTGCCCTTTTCTGCTTCTTTAATCATACCCAAAACGCACAAAGTTTTGTGATTCCATTCTTCTTCTGGTATGCCCAACGCTTCCAATACTTGCTGATTTTTTTTGCCTTTTATTTCCAACCCAACAAGCATTTCAGCCAACATTCGCAAGGTCTTTTTTTTTCGCCTTGCCTTGCCTGAATTTTGACCGCCTTTCGAGGCTTCCTCGACGGTTAATGTATGTGCTTGTGGTATTAGGTTCTTTTCATTCGCCATTCATCTCACTTCTTTTTTCATATTTTGAAACTTTCTTTACAACGATATTTGTTATAGGCAATATAAGTATCTCATACGCCGTTTTTAACGCTATTTCAGCCACTAAAAGCATAAGCATATCATTTATACTCATAACGCCTATAAACGCCACAGAACAAAAAATAACGCTATCTGCGACCTGTCCTGCTATGCTCGACAATATCGCTCTCAAAAAGAACTTGTTTTTTGACTTTCTTTTCATTATTTCAAAAACTTTATCGTTTATGAAATCGCCCACAATAAATGCAGAAAAAGAAGCAATCAAAACCCTAAAAGATGTTCCAAAGATTGTTTGAAACTGTGCCTGATTTTCCCAATATGCAGGATATGGCAAAATTATTGATAATTGCAATACCAACGCCATAAGCAAATTCATACCAAATCCCAAATAACAAGTAAATCTGCTCCACTTATAGCCGTAAACTTCGCTGAACACATCCGATAATACATAAGTCAAAGGGAATACAAGGTTTGAACAAGTCATAACAATTCCAAAAGGCAATAGCATTTGCTTTGATACCGCTATATTGCTAATCAGCAAGCAAGAAACAGAAAGAACCGTCAAAACAAGTTGCAATTTACTAACTTTATTCTTCATACGCCCTCCACTTTTGGAAATAACGCTCTTGCATTTTTTCTCCTTCTTCATAACTTTTTGCTAAAACAATATCTCGGTGGTTTTTGCTAAATTCTTTTGTCACTTTTTTATTTCCTATCTTGCCAAATATTGCTTGTTGTTTCCAAGAACTACTATCAGTATAATCGAAAGGCACTTTATCTAAAACCTTTTGTCTTGTCATACCCAAACAATGAACTTTGCAATTATACTTCTTGGCATATTTCAAAAACATCAAGTATTGTTCGTCTTTTATATCTTCGTTCTTAAATCCTGTTATTGCTACAATTTTACCCGAATAATCTTGACACATCTTTTTGAATTCTTCAATTCCTCTGTTTTTGTGCCAAACGGGATATTATTTTTGATGAAACGCCTTCTAATATTTTCCGCAATTCAAGAATTTTCTCATATCCTAAAATGTTATCAACATCCATTTCAAAATATCCAATAACATTCGGACGGTCAAAATGCTTTATAAATTCTGCATATTCATAGGTATATTTAAGATAATCAACCTTTGTTCCTTTTTGCAAAGTATGAGCACCGCTATCCACGAGAATGAGTTCACTTTTATCTCTTATTGTTTCTGCTAATTTGTAATTAGCTTTTCTTGAATAATAATACGATATTAAATTCCACCTAAAATGCTGTCGTTGTTCTATAAGTTCTTTTGAACCGTTTTCTAATGAAATCAAAAATATTTTCATACTTTTTTGAAATGAATATCTCTATCTATATGCTGACAATGAGGACATTGAAGCATTTTGTGTTCAGGTTCTTCGTAGGTCTTTTCGTCTAAATCTTCAACGCTCGCCCAATCAATATCACTTGACGGCAATCCAAAATTAAAGTCAAAATCGCTCAAATCAAGGTCAGCCAATTCATCAGCCAAATTGTCAAAGTCATACAGAGCCAACTCCTGCGACTTGTTATGCACAATCGCATATTCTCTGCGTTGCTCGTCTGTCAAATGGTCTAAACGAATACAAGGCACTTTCTCAATGCCTAATTGCTTACAGGCAAGAACTCTTCCGTGTCCCTCAACAATGGTATTATCCTTTCCCCATATTCCAACAGGGTCAATCATTTCATACTTACTGATAGACTTTTCAATTTCGCCAATGTCAAAATCTTCGTGCTTCTTGTTATTCTTCTCATACGGCTTCAAATCCTCAACCGCAATATACTCAATTTTTAATTCCATACATTCACCCCATTATGCACAAAAGAGCCGACACAATCGGCTGTGTGTAAAAAGCATATTGTATCAACTCCTTGTATAGTTATTTTGGTATCACACGGGGTTGCGACCAAATGTACAATGTTGTGCGTAGCGGATAACGATAATTCCGTAGGGAAGGCACTACAAATATTTGGTAGGGCTATCGCATTTTACCCGCCCCGTGTGAGTGGTGAAAACGGTTGGATTTGAACCAACAAACCAAGCAATACGTAATCGCCCTGCACTTGCCAATCAGCATCTCGTTTCCATATTTCGCACCGATGGTCTAAATTTCCCCCATCGGCACTTCTCGTCTATTCGCTCCACCGAACAGGAAGAGCTTATCTTGTTCCGAGCCGTCAAAAATATTATAAAAAAGAAAGGAGGATGTATAATGCCCTATTATACATTGGCTGAAGCGGAAGGATTTGAACCTACGAAATACAAGAGTCAAAGTCTTGTGCCTTAACCGTCTTGGCTACGCTTCATTGTTTGAACGAGCAGTAAGGGCTATTGCCCTCACACTCGCTCTTTTATATTATAACACATTCATTTAAAAAAGTCAAGAACGTTATTTGAGGTCATATTCAATGCCTAAATTGTGGAGTTTGTTTTTCAGCCCCTCTGCTACGGCATCATCATAAAAGTCTGCGTTTGTGTCAATAATACCTTGCAAATTTGAAACAAATTCTTTTATTTTTGTCGAATTTTTTCTTGTTCCGCATCTAAAAGTCTCAATAATTGCGAGAACGGAACCCATTACAAAACTGTCGGCTGTTGTTCTTACGGCATCTTTAACTGCATAATCAATAGCCTTTTGCGCCTGTATCTTATAAACCATAGGGAAACGGTTTATAGGTTTATATATGTCTTTCATTCAAACACCGCCTTTTCGGTCATTTCGCTTGCCATTTTTAACGCTTCAATAATTGTTTTAAAGTGTTCGAAATCTTCCTCGCTCCAATCATCTTGCGGAAAGACATTCTTTTCAATTCTTTCAAGCGATTTCTCAAATTTATTCATTTTTGTCCTCACTGTACTTCTTTTTGAGTTCGGCATAATCTATTTCACTGATAATTTGCACACTATTTCCCCAATCGTCAACCGTATTTACCGATAGATTTTCAATCTCCTCAAAAATCTCCCTCGCAACCTCACTCTGCTTACGATAGCCTGCGTTGTAAAGGGCTTCGCTCTCTTGCAAGGTGGCTCTGCAAACATCTTCAAGTTTGCAATTTTCTCTTATGGCGCAAGCAGAACATATTGCTTTCGCCATTTCCTCAATCTGCTTCTCTTTGCTCATATCACATAATCCTCCCCTGTAATCTGCCTATATCCGTCAAGTAAAGTCTTCCACTCGTCATCACTTATCCTCGACTTGCCGACACCGAAAACGTGCTTTTCATAGAGGTTAGCCATACACACTCGGAGATATTCTTTATTGTGCCAATCGGGGAAAATGTCTTTAACAAGTCTAATTGAAATAATATCAAGAGAAGAAATATCAAGTGTAAAATCTTTTCCATACTCATAATCTCCAAATTCCAAGAACTCCCAAAATAAATTTCGGTCTATATTTTTATTATATCTCTTTATGTATTCTTGATTATACATTAAAAAATAACTTGTTAAATGCTTTTTATCATACTCCATAACTTTGTTAATAAGCAAATGGTTTGTCTTGCCTGTATCACGCCACGCCCTCATTATTGCAACAACCTCACGGAGTTGACCCTTAAATTGTGCCTCGCTCAAATATGGGAGCAACTGAGCCGCCCATAACCTCATCCTTTATTCCTCCTCAAAGAAAATGTCAACCATTCCATTAACAAGGTCATTACCCACCGAAACAACCTCACACGAAAACCCTGTCTTAATGTTCGTGCAAAATACCACATTATCTTGTGGGCATTCTTTCAACGCTTCAATCAATTCTTTTACGGTGTACATATCTAAATACCTCTTTCTTTCTTGGGGTGTTCCCCTTACTGTGATTATATTATAACACATAAAAATCAAAATGTCAATAGGTTTTTGAAAAGTTTTTGAAATATTTTTGATATTTTTTACAGAGGTAATTCGTCAAGGTCGGTTATATCTTCCCATTTTGGAGCAAAACAAGAATATTCTTTATCTTCATACGGATTTGCAGTAATTCTCTTTGACTTTTCGCTGTAATACAATTTTATGGAATTTTCGCCCGTAAGGATTTTTCCATTCAAGCGGTTTTTGGTTATCATCAATTCGCTGTCGTGTTCTGTTCCGTCTTTCGCTCTTTGGTAGTTAAACACAAAAGAAACGGCATTTGTAATATCGCTTGAACCGCTGACAGTATCATTATCAAAATCGCCCTGTGTTTTCTTTGGGTGAGCCACAAGAATAATTGCAACATCGTACTGCTGTGCCAATTTTTCAAGGCTCTTTACGAAAGAGGACTGCTGCCGGTAAAGGTCGGTATTTACATCGCAATCCATAGC
>JAZQDA010000125.1:0-2391 GCA_045546535.1 Clostridia bacterium
AATTCTGCCCAAGTTCTACCTCTTATACATCTACCATTAAGACCGAAAACCCAAGCATACATACAGCATTGTTTTTCTTCTCCTTTGTAAAAAGATGTGGCTTCAATATCAAATACCGAAGCCACATTTGATATTTTCGTCTTTTTACCTTTTTTGAGAAAGTCTATTTCACACAAAATATCATCTAATTTACTTGCGAAGTGAATGGAGTTTTGAGGTGAACAGTACTTTAATTTCTTCATCTGTTACATTTCCTCCCAACTCTTTCAATGTTTTATCGTATTCTTCGATTATATCTGCAACGGCTTTATCTACTTCTTGACCGCCATAAATATAGTCGATATTTGTTTCAAAAAGTTCATACTTGAAATTCTCCATTGTGCCACTCGTTCTCTCATACAGTTTTCCGTATATTTCCCAGAACTTCTTTTTGGTGTCTGGAGATAACACTTCAAGTTTCTCTTTAATTGGCTCAAATTTGCTCTGAGTCTGCAACGCACCTTTTACTGTTGAGGATTTGAGTGCATTTATGTATCTCAAATCTCGGTATAAAGTGGTTAATTCCTTTTGAGATAACTGCGTCAATCTCTTAGGTATTCTTTTCTCTAACTCACGATAAGCATTAACTGCGTATTGAGGGGCGGACGAACCTAACCCCTCGATACGAGCAATTCTTCGTGATATATTTTTAATTAACCGCCTACTCTCTTGACGCATTTCTCGTGGTGAGAGTTGACTTGCTAACATAAGTATCTACCTCTTAATAAGGAAGTTCATCGTTGTTGTCAAAGATTGCGGACATATCAATGCGATTTGCAGCTTTCAGTTCCTCGTCGGTGAACTTACGAATAGCGGTAATCTTACGAACCCAAATGTTGTCATTTGCTACGCCCTTTCTACCTACTTTACTGGTGAAAGGCTTACCCTTTTCAATGGAGCAATCATCAAAGTCAATAGTCAGTTCATACAGACCTTTTTCCTTGGGTGCATTATCGCAGTCCTTTGTGAACTTAATCTTAAACCACTTTTTGTTGATTTCTGCGGAGCAAGCGATAAAACTCTGCTTGTCCTTTCTAACTTCCTGTGCGTGCAAAGTAATCTTTCTAATAGTTTCCATAATAATTTAATCTCCTTTTAATTTAATTTTAATGTAATTTAATTGAATTTAATACTTGTTTCTGTTAACGCAGATTGTGATAATATCTCTAACGGTATTTAATTGTGCTTCTGCTACTTCGAGATTGATTTCATCTCTTTTCGTGAAATTGTTGCCGAGCATTTTATCTTTCAACTCGTTAACAGTTTCATACAATTCGATACGCTTATCGAGAAGATACTTCCTAAGTGTAGATTTCTGCAAAATATTCACCACCTTTTTTGAAGTTTATTTTTCAGATTTGGGGAGATTTCTCTCCCCATATCTGTCCACCTTTTACTGCTTAGGCTCTTCCTTGGTTTCGTTCTTGGGTTCTGCCTTTACTGCGTACTTGAAGAAGATTTCATCATCGAGTATATACAGGGTTTCGGTGGTTTCTGTTTTAAGAGGTGCGAAAGTTCCTACTTCCTTAAAAGCCTTTTTAAGTGCTTTCTTAGGGTCAGTTTCGGGGACTTCCACGGTTGCAATCTTGGCGGTAAGCTCACCCTTTTCGTTGATTTCGTTTACTGCATAAGTAAACTTTGTTGCCTTTACTGTTCTTTGCATAGTTTTTCTCCTTGTGGTTTGTTGCCTTATCCACTGGCTTATATTTTGGGCTTTACCCTGACCGCCTTTGCAGGCGGTTTCGTCTTAATTTTCAAAGACTCGTCAGAGGGTTTAATTTATTAGGATATATCTATCGTAACGGGGGGTAATGTAGAAAAATGCTTTTTGCCCTTCATATTCTCCTATAAATCCAACTGTAAAGTGGAAAGTATTGTAGGAGAGTATTCTTAAATCACTTCCGTTGTATTTTCGCATAAGATTTAAGCAATAGCTAAAAGCGTTATTTTTTGCGTTGCTATATTTTAGATAACAATGGTTTAATGTGTATAAATTTGAATGATTATAATCTCTAAGTTTTTCCGCCATAAATCCTCTTGTACAATGTACCATATTATTTTCCTTTCATCGGTTTATAGGCTTTCCGCTTGCCTGTTTTCTGTTAGTATTATAGCATATTTTTGGAAACTTGTCAAGTACTTTTTTAAAAATTTTTGGAAAATTTTTTGTTGCATATTCTAACTGCATAACCACAACGCAAATACCATTTACTGACTTGTTGCGAAAATCCATAGCATTTTTTGAATACCGCAAAATAACCATTTTCATTGTCTTTCTGTACTGTATAATCGCCTTGTCTGTATTCTATGGTAAATCTTTTCATATATTCTCACCTCACTTTCTGACTATAT
>JAZQDA010000126.1:0-2660 GCA_045546535.1 Clostridia bacterium
CTTACGGCACTTGATATAGCAGTAAAAAGTAAACTTGCAACACTTGCCAATGAAATTCTCATAACTCAGGATGATGCATTGGAAGTTACTCAGAAGTCGGCATTTTACTATGATAAAGACTCTGATAATCATTATGATACAATCAGTGCCTTCCAAAAATCAATCAGAGGTTCTGATCCTGATGCTGCAATACACTATCTTGCACGGTTAGTTGTTGGCGGAGATTTGGTTTCTATATGCAGACGGCTTTTGGTGATAGCCGCTGAAGATGTAGGTCTTGCTTATCCTACGGCAATTTCTGTTACCAAAGCGTGTGTAGATGCTGCGATGCAACTTGGATTTCCCGAAGCACGAATACCATTAAGTGAAGCGGTGATTTTCCTCTCATGTCTTCCAAAGTCAAACTCTGCAATTTGTGCAATAGATGAAGCAATAGGTGATGTTCAAAACGGAAATGCGGGTTCGGTTCCCGATTATCTGCGTGACGGACACTACGGCGGTGCAGAGAAACTTGGCAGGGCAGTAGGATATCTTTATCCGCACAGTTTCCCCGGAGCATATGTAAAACAACAATATCTGCCCGATTCTCTTAAAGATAAGAAATATTACAATCCCCGAATCAATGCTACTGAGGATAAATTCAAATCCTATCTTGATAAACTTAAAAATCTATAAAAGGAGAAAGAAAATGAATTTTGATTTTGATTTTGAAAAAATTAAAAAACAAGTAGTACAGACTGCTGAAAAAGCAAAAAAAGTTTCGGTCAATGTAGTAGAAGCAACAAAGTATAAATTCAAACTTTCCGAAATTAAATCAAGTATTGAGAAAAAATATTCCGAAATAGGTAAACTTGTATATGAGAGTGAACCCGGAACGAGCATTACAGAAAAGCTTCAGCAACTTTGTGATGAGATTACTGCGCTTAAATCAAGTGCATCAGACATAAGAGATACAATCGACGATCTCACAAATAAGAGAAGATGCCCTTACTGTAATGGCTCAGTTGACAAAGGTTTTGATTTTTGTCCTAAATGCGGTAAACAGTTTGAAGAAGAATAATAAAAAATCCCGTTTTATTTTTAGTAAAACGGGATTTTTTATTTAAATTTAATCATTTCGGCATAAGGGAGAAAATCAAACCCTGATTTTTTATAAAGTTTCAGTGCGTTCTCATTTTCGTGCTCGACTTCAAGCCTGAAAACTTTGCCTTTGTATTTTTCAAATATATAATCGAAAAACATTTTGCCAATACCTTTTTTGCGGTATTCTTTCTTAATGAAAATATCCTCAATCCATATACAAGGTTTGCCAAATTCAGTTGAAAAACTTTTTGCAAGCATCGCATATCCTGCTAATTTGTTTTCACATTTGAACACATAGCCTTCGAGATATTGTGAATTAGATACACATTCATCTATATCATTTGAGAAAATCTCGTACGAACCATTTGTTGAAACAGCATCAGAAGAGTAGAATTCTTTCATCATTTCAGTGATTTCATCTTTATATTTACTTTTCATTTTTTCGATTGTAATATTCATAACTTATCTCCAAAACGATTAAAAAATTTTTCTAACTTTACTAAATTATAACACTTATATCAAAAAATATCAAGAAAAACCCCACAACTGCGGTAGTTGTAGGGTTTTGTAAACAATGTAATTATCTCTTTGAGAACTGGGGTGCACGACGAGCCGCTTTGAGACCGTATTTCTTTCTTTCTTTCATTCTGGGGTCTCTTGTGAGGAAACCTGCTGCTTTAAGAGGTGCTCTGTATTCGTCTTCTACAGTGAGAAGTGCTCTTGAAAGGCCGTGTCTGATTGCACCTGCCTGACCTGTGAATCCACCGCCTGTAACTTTAGCAATAACATCGTATTTACCTAAAGTATCTGTAGCAACGAGGGGCTGTCTAACAACAACCTTAAGTGTTTCAAGACCAAAGAAATCGTCGATATCTCTGTCATTTATAGTGATTTTGCCGGTTCCGGGAACAATGCGAACTCTCGCAATTGAACTTTTTCTTCTTCCGGTGCCGTAGAACTGTTCTTTTGCCATCTTCATTTACCTCCCTTATTTAATCAAACCGGTATAAACTTCCGGTTTCTGTGCCGCATGGTTGTGCTCTGTGCCTTTGTAAACTCTGAGTCTTGTAAGTGCATTAGCACCGAGTGTGTTGTGGGGGAGCATACCTTTTACAGCAAGCATAACTGCTTTTTCAGGATTCTCAGCCATCATTCTTTTGTACTGAACTTCTTTGAGGCCGCCTACATAACCTGTGTGATATCTGTAGTATTTCTGGTCAAGTTTTTTACCAGTAAGAACTACTTTGTCTGCGTTAAGAATGATAACGAAATCACCGCAGTCAACATTAGGAGTGAATGTGGGTTTTACTTTACCTCTAAGGATAGATGCGGCAGCAACTGCAATTCTACCAAGTGATTTGCCTTCAGCATCTATAATGTACCATTTTCTTTCTAATTCGGCAGGTTTTGCCATAAATGTACTCATAATAGATTTACCTCCATATTTTATTTAAATCAACGTTAGTTATTTTATTACTTTTTTACCGGTTTGTCAATAACTTTTTTAAAAATTTTTAAAATGTTACTGCCAATCTCTTATTTTCTCCGTTTTTCTTTACTTTTCTTCTGTTTTCTCT
>JAZQDA010000127.1:0-3181 GCA_045546535.1 Clostridia bacterium
CGTTTAATTCTTTTTTATATTCTTCGTTTGTAAATATCTTCTTAACGCCTGTCTGTGCATCATCAAAGTTGCCCTTTACTGCACATACGCAAACATTTTTACCCTCCTGTGTGGTCATCTGAAGTTTCTGAATGTCAGATACACCGTCAACGGGATAAAAGACCTGAATTTTAGTTCCCTCAACATCTTTAAAGCCTTCAAGTGCTGCTTTACCTGTGTCGCCTGAAGTTGCAACAAGAATTACAACCTCTTTATCCTCGCCGTTTTTCTTAACTGCAAGTTTTAAAAGATAAGGAAGTATCTGAAGTGCCATATCTTTAAATGCACAGGTCGGTCCGTGCCAGAGTTCTAAAACATTTAAAGTATCTGTCAAATTTTTAAGCGGAACTGTATTTTCAGAATCAAATTTTTCTACACTGTATGCATTTTTTGCACAGTTGCTGAGTTCTTCATCAGTATAATCTGAAAGATACATACCAAGAACATAAGACGCTCTCTGCGGATATGTCATAGAGCAAAGTTTTTCAATATCAGATGAAGAAATTTTTGGAATTTCAATAGGCACAAAAAGACCGCCGTCATCAGATATACCTTTGTTGATTGCAAAAGATGCAGTAACATTTAATTCTTTATTTCTCGTACTTTGGTAATTCATTATAAAAACCTCACTTATTAAGCCAACACTATGCGGTGGAATACTTTTTTACCTTTTTTGATAATTGCTTCTCCTGACTCAAAGTCAGATGTGGAAAGAACATAATTCACATCATTTACTTTTTCTCCGTTAAGGCTTACACCGCCTTGCTGAATAAGTCTTCTGCCCTCGCCTTTCGAAGCAACAAGTCCGCAAGTCGCCATACAATCTAAGATTGAAAGTCCGTTTTCAATTTCTGATGCATTTATTTCTGTGCTGGGCATATTTTCAGAAACACCGCCTGAACCAAATACCGCTTCGGCTGCAGCCTGAACTTTGTTTGCTTCTTCTTCGCCATGAACAAGTTTTGTAACTTCGTATGCTAAAACTTTCTTTGCTTTGTTGATTTCAGCATCTTTGTATTCTGCCATAGCATCAATTTCTTCTAATGGAAGGAATGTAAGGAGTTTAAGACATTTTATAACATCGGCATCGTCAACATTTACCCAATACTGATAGAAATCGTAGGGAGATGTTTTTTCAGGGTCGAGCCAGAGTGCACCGCTTTGTGTTTTACCCATTTTCTTACCTTCGCTGTTTGTAAGGAGTGTGAAAGTCATACCATAAACTTGTTTCTGGTCTTTTCTTCTGCAAAGGTCAATACCGCCGAGGATATTACTCCACTGGTCATCTCCGCCGAGTTCAAGTTTACAACCGTATTCTCTGTTAAGGATAAGAAAGTCGTAACTTTGCATAAGCATATAGTTAAATTCGAGGAATGAAAGACCTTTTTCAAGTCTCTGTTTAAAACATTCTGCAGTGAGCATTTTATTTACAGAGAAACATGAGCCGATATCTCTTAAAAAGTCGATATAGTTAAGTTTTAAAAGCCAATCTGAGTTATTAACCATAATTGCTTTACCGTCAGAAAAGTCGATAACTCTGGAAAGTTGCTTTTTAAAACATTCGCAGTTATGATTTATTATTTCTGCAGTCATCATCTGACGCATATCTGTACGGCCTGAGGGGTCGCCGATATGACCTGTTCCACCGCCGACTAAAGCGATAGGTCTGTGTCCGTGCATCTGCATATGGCGCATAACTACCATCTGAAGAAAATGACCTACGTGAAGACTATCTGCAGTCGGGTCAAAACCGATATAAAAAGTAACTTTTTCATTTGCTAAAAGTTCACGGATTTCTTCTTCATGTGTTACTTGTGCAATAAGACCTCTTTCTTTTAAAACATCATATACGTTTCTCATAAAATCCTCCTGTATGTTAAAAAATATAATATTTCACATTACAACATATTATTATATAACACAAATACAAAATTTGCAAGTATAAGTTGGTACAATTATATGCTTTTAAAGGCACTTGCGGATATACGATATTAACAAACGAAAAAGAAATACAACAAAAATGCAGACAGTTAAAAAACTGTCTGCAAAATAAAACAAAGTAAATTAAATTTTATTATTCCCACTCAATTGTGCCTATCGGCTTTGGTGTAAGGTCGAGAAGAACTCTGTTTATACCCTCAACTTCATGAGTGATACGGTCTGTAATTTTGTGAAGAACGCTATAGGGAATTTCTTCAATAGTTGCTGTCATAGCATCGGTTGTATTGACTGCACGGATAATTGCAGGCCAACCTTCATATCTTTTATCATCTCTTACGCCGACGCTTTTAACATCGGGAACAGCGATAAAATACTGCCATACTTTTTTAGAAAGACCGCAAATATCAAATTCTTCACGAAGAATTGCGTCTGCTTCTCTAAGTGCTTCGAGTCTATCGCGCGTGATAGCACCGAGACATCTTACGCCAAGACCTGGTCCGGGGAAAGGCTGACGGTCAACCATTTCATCAGGAAGACCGAGTGCTTTACCAACAACTCTGACCTCATCTTTATACAAAAGTTTAACGGGTTCAACAAGTTCAAACTTAACATCTTCAGGAAGACCGCCAACATTATGATGTGCTTTTACGCCGTGGCTTTCTAAGATGTCGGGGTAAATTGTACCTTGAGCAAGAAAATCGATATCGGTAAGTTTTCCTGCTTCTTCATTGAAAACTTCAATAAATTCATTACCGATAATTTTTCTTTTCTGTTCGGGATTATCAATATTTTCGAGTTTAGAAAGGAATCTGTCTGTTACATCAATATAGATAAGGTTAGCATCAAGACCGTTACGGAAAACTTCGATTACCTGTTCGCTCTCGCCTTTTCTCATAAGTCCATGGTTTACATGAACACAAACAAGTTGTTTGCCGATTGCTTTAATAAGAAGGGCTGCTACAACAGAAGAATCAACACCGCCTGAGAGTGCAAGTAATACTTTTTTGTCCCCTACCTGATTTTTTACAAGTGATACCTGCTCTTCAATAAATTTATCAGCAAGTTCTTTTGTAGTTATTCTTTCCATAGAATCCGGACGAACATCAGTTTGCATATTATTACCTCCATTTGAGTGATTTATCAGTTTGTGTAGTTGTCAAAATAACCCTGAACAAGTACTACAGGTGTACCCTTGTCACCG
>JAZQDA010000128.1:0-30502 GCA_045546535.1 Clostridia bacterium
ATTTTAAGATTTTTTACTTGATATAATCAAATTCAATCTCATACATAACAACGGGGTCGCCCTCTGTTATACCGAGTTTTTCAAGTGCTTTTATAACACCTTTTTTACGAAGCGCATTTTGGAAATACTGAAGCGACTCTGAGTCTTCAAAATTAGTTGAACCAATAAGACGTTTAAGCCATCTGCCCTCTACAATATAGGTGCCGTTTTCCACTCTGCAGGTAAAGGGTGCTTCGTCTTCATATGAAATTATCTGAACTTCATCTTCTTCATCATTAAAGAGCACAGGAATCGGGATATCATCAAGGATTGAAGATACATAGTTCATAAGGTCTGACACGCCTGAGTTTGTTGCGGCGGAAATTTTGAAAACTTTGTATCCTCTATCTTCCATTTCTGTGCAAAAACTTTCATATAGAGTTTCATCAAATACAAGGTCACGCTTATTTGCAGCAACAATCTGTGTACGCGTGGCAAGAGTGGGATTATACATCTCAATTTCTTTATTTATAAGGTCAAAATCTTCTATGGGGTTTCTACCCTCAATTCCTGATGCATCAACAACATGAATAAGAAGTCTTGTACGCTCAACGTGGCGCAAAAACTCGTGCCCAAGGCCAATACCTTCACTTGCACCTTCAATGATACCCGGAATATCTGCCATTACAAAACTTCTGCCGACACCAAGATCAACTACGCCGAGATTTGGCTCGAGTGTTGTGAAATGATAGTTTGCAATTTTAGGCCTTGCATCTGATACAACAGATAAAAGAGTTGATTTGCCGACATTTGGAAATCCAACTAAACCAACGTCTGCAAGGAGTTTGAGTTCCATTATAATTTCTCTTTTTTCGCCCTCTGTTCCGCTTTTGGCAAACCTTGGGATCTGGCGTGTTGCAGTTGCAAAATGACAGTTTCCCCAACCGCCATTTCCACCTTTTGCAGCAACAAAGGTTTGTCCTACTTGGTTCATATCGGCTATTACTCTGCCTGTCTGGGCATCTTTTATGATGGTACCTGCGGGGACTTTGACAGTTAAATTCTGTCCGTTTTTACCGCTTGATTTTGCAGCCTTTCCATCTTCGCCGTTCTGGGCTTTATAGTGTTTGCGGTAACGAAAATCCATAAGTGTGCTTATTTTTTCATCAACTACAAAGATGACATCACCGCCGTGTCCGCCGTCGCCGCCGTCGGGTCCACCTGCTGCGACATATTTTTCACGGTGAAATGACACAAGTCCGTTTCCGCCGTTACCCGCTTCTATATAAATCTGGGCTGTATCTGCGAGCATTACGCATTCCTCCTTACATATAGAGTATTTCTTTTTAAATCATAAATAAACACGATTTATAACTTAAAAAAAATCTCAAGCACAAAGGTATTTGCGCTTGAGATTAAAATTTATTCAATGTTTTTATTCAGCAATCTCGTAAACACTTACCTGTTTTTTGTCTTTGCCTACTCTTTCGAATTTAACTTTTCCTGAAGCAACAGCAAAGAGTGTGTCGTCAGAGCCTTTCTTTACATTGAGACCGGGATGGATTTTTGTACCTCTCTGTCTAACTAAAATGTTGCCGGAGAGAACAAACTGACCGTCACCTTTTTTAACACCAAGTCTTTTGGACTCACTGTCACGGCCGTTCTTGGTAGAACCCATACCTTTTTTATGCGCAAACAACTGAATGTTTAAAGCAAACATTTACTACACCTCCAATTCGGTAACAGTTACATTCGCAGGGTACTGACTTTCAAGTTCTTTAATAAAAAGTGAAAAACTTTCCGTTAAAATATTCACTTTTTCCTGCGTATTAGTATCTAAATCATCGGGAAGAACGAAAAAAAGATAACCTTCTTCATCTTCCGTTTCATATCCGCAAGGCACATCGAGTACATTTTCTATGCCGTTAATACACGCGAAAACAACTGATGAAGCGGATGCACATACAATATCGTCTGACTCTGAAAAACCTGCGTGGCCTTTCATTTCGAGTTTTACGATATTGCCGTCTTTTCTGAAAATATCAACCTTAATCATAATTACGCGTTAATTTTTTCAATCTGGACTTTTGTGTAGGGCTGTCTGTGACCCTGTTTTGATTTTTCGCCTTTTTTGGGCTTATATTTGAAAACGATAACTTTTTTGCCTTTGCCCTGAGCAACTACTTTTGCATCAACGCTTGCGCCTTCAACTACGGGTGTACCGATTACAGCATTTTCGCCGCCGATAGCAAGAACCTGGTCGAATTTTACAGCATCGCCTTCGTTAGCAGCAAGTTTCTCTATGAAGATTACATCACCTTCGGAAACTTTGTACTGCTTGCCTCCTGTTACGATTATAGCGTACATAAGTTGTGCACCTCCCTCATCCAATCTCGCCAAATCAGGTATTGACCTTATGTCAAGTTTGCGACCATATTTGCGCGGTTACCGTAAAATTATAGCATAAATACCTTTGTATGTCAACACTTTTTATTACTATAATTATGTTCAATTTTTTTGCTTTTCAATGCCAGAACATAAGCATTATCACTAATCAGAGGTTGTTTACGGCATAGTTATGTGCAAGATTTTCAATCTCGTCATCAAGTGGCGAAAGTTCTGCCTTGCCGTATTTTTTAACAAGTGCGTTTGAAATAATATAATCGGTAAATTTTGGATTTTTAGGAAGAAGCGGTCCGTGAAGATATGTGCCTATAACATTTTTATAAACTACTCCTTCATAGCCTGACTTTCCGTCATTACCAAACCCTTTTATAACCTTTGAAAAAGGCTTGTGTGTTCCGATATCTGTAACTGACAAGTGGTTTTCAAAACCTGCAACTTTAGAATTTATCATATCGCACTCACAAATGATATTTCCTGTCATTCTGGTTTTTAACTCTTTTGATGATATTTTTAAAATACCAAGCCCTTTAAATTTCTCAGAGTTTATTACAAAACTTTCGCCGAGCATCTGATATCCGCCGCATACTGCAAGAAGAACTCCGCCGTTTTCTGCATATGATTTCAGGTCTTCTTTTTTATTTGAAAGTTTTTTATTTACTAAACTGACTTCCCTGTCGGAACCTCCGCCTATAAAGACTATATCTACACCGCTGAAATCAGGTTCATCGCCTGTGAGGACAGTTTTTATATTTGCTTTTATTCCCCTCTTTTCAAGTCGGTATTTAAGGGCGGTTATATTTCCGTTATCACCGTAGAGATTGAGAAGGTCAGGATAGAGGTGAAGAATTTTCAAGTTCATTTTTGCCCCTCCCCTTTTTCTGAAAGTTTTTTAAGATTATCGTGTGCCGAGAACATTGCTGTATAGTTTACAAGAACATACAAGACTTCGCCGTTTGATGCAAGTACTGTTTTAAGCATTTCGATATTATTGTCCAAAATATCACTGACGCAAAGATTTGCATATTTTAAGCGAAGAGCAATTTCATACTTTCTTATTCCAGAGGCTGTAAGAGATGTCATATTTACGCTTGAGAGTTTTTCAAAGTCAACGTCCCACAGCCACGAAACATCTTTACCGTCCCCTGCTGCGTCATTTATGGCAATAACTATATCTTTAGGTCTTTTGTCAAGAGAAATTGTTGCTATTGCCTGATTAAATCCTGCAGGATTTTTTGCAAGATTTAATATTACTGTTTTCCCGTTTACTGTGAAAGGTTCCATTCTTGCAATCTGGGGTTTATAAGAATTAAAAACTTCTGTTACTCCGTCCAATGAGTTTCCGCATTCTGAAAATGCAATCAGGGCCGAAACGATGTTGTAGATATTATAGAAACCTCTGTAGTTAAGATTTAAAGAAACTGTTTTATCAAGGTGTGTTACATCAAAATTTAGACCGTTTGCCATATCGACATTTGTTACACTCCAGTCAAGGCTTGGTCTTTTAAATCCGCAGTTTTGGCAGAAATAATCGCCGAGTTGGCTGTAGTGATAGTAGTTGTAAGAAAGTTCGGACTGACAGACCGGGCAAAATCTCCCCTCTTTTGTTTCCTGAACCTGAGGATTACAGTTCCCGTTTACGCCGTAATATATAACTTTTCTTCCCTTTGCTATACGAGCACTCAAAGGGTCATCGCCGTTTAAAATAAGAGTGGCATCTTTTGCCATATCAAAGGCTTCACTGAGCATTGATATGGTTGTGTCAATTTCCCCATAACGGTCAAGTTGGTCACGGAAAAGATTGGTTACTATTATATAATCAGGTTTTACAAAAGGGACAATTCTTCTGAGACTTGCCTCATCGCATTCAAGTGAAGCACAATCAGCTTTAAGTTTTCCAAAAATTGACGCTTTCTCAATAAATGAAGATGCAACTCCGGGAAGCATATTAGCACCGATATTATTGCATACCACCCTGTTTGAACGCGATGTTAAAAGCGAATACAGCAGGTTATTGGTCGTTGTTTTGCCGTTTGTTCCACAAACCATTATAACCGGGCCTTTTAGTTTTGATGAAAGGCGTTTTAAAAGAGTGGGAGAAATTTTAAGCGCAAATCCCCCCGGGGCAGATGTGCTCATTTTACCCATAAGTCTGCCTATACGGGTTAAAAGTTTACACGCTATTATCGCTATGATATCTCTTATTTTTGTCAATGGTATCATCCTTTTTTTAAAGTCAGTTCTTATATCCTTTGCTTTTCTTTTCTACTTTCTTTTTGTTTCCTTTTTCGTCCATTATATACACATTTGAAAGAGTGTTTTCCATACCCTGTCTAAATCTTTTAATGTATTCACCGCGAAGCAAACTTTGCTCTTTCTTTTCCTCTTCGTTAAGGCCTTGCTCTCTTGATTTTTTAGCCAGTTCGTTTATTCTTTTTATAAGTTTGTCCATAATTTTACACCTTGTATTATTTTTCAATGAATTTTTTAAGTTCGTCCATTCTCCTGATTGCATCCCTGTAGCCCTCGTCGTACATTTTCTGTATTACTCCGGGGTCTTTCTCAGTGCGTTTCCACCCAATTGTTGACTTTGGCGAAAATACGAATACCGAACCTTCGCTTTGCTTTTCACTTAAGAATTTACGGCTATCGTTGTATATCTGTGTTCTTTGTTTCATTACGCTGTAAAATTCTTTATGTCTATGATACAGGAGTGCAGAAAGTTTTACATCTGTTTCACTCTTTTTTTCATAACTTTCTTCGCGGGTCAAAATAGTTATGAGTTTATCGCACCCTTTTTCGTATGCAAATTTAATTGGAAGAGGGTCACTGCAACCGCCGTCAAAATACTTATTATTTCCTATTTTTATCGGCGGAAACATAAAAGGAAGAGCACAACTTGCCTGAATTACACTGCAGTCTTTGTCGATTTCTTTAAGCAATATATATTCAGGCTTTCCGCTTTTTAAATTTGTTACCACAGCATAAACTTCGCCGTCATACTTACTGTAGGCGTCATAATCAAAAGGCAGGTATTTATTGGGCATATCCGAAAAAACAAAATCTCTGTTAAAATAACTTCTGTTTCTTTTTTTGAAAAAATACTTTGTTCCCATATATCTTTTGTCGGGGACAAATTCAAGACCAATTCTGAGGCTTCTTCCCCTTTGGCCTGAGATATATGACACCGAATTTGCAATACCTGCAGAAACGCCCACAAGCAAATCGGGTTTAATTGCGTTATCTATAAATGCGTCAAGTACACCAACAGAGTAGTATGTTCTGTTTGCTCCGCCCTCCAATACAAGACCAAGCATATTTTTGCTCCTTTTCTTTTGTTTACATATTGAGAAGATCCATAAATTCATCGCCCGTTATTGTTTCTTTATCAATGAGATAGCGGGAAATGCTGTTTAATTTCTGCATATTCTCTTTTAAAATTGATTCGGCTTTTTTATATGCACTATCGACTATTGCAACAACTTCTTTATCAATTTTATTTGCTGTTTCCTGAGAGCAAACAAGAGATGTGTCATCGCTAAGATATGGGTTGTTGAGTGTTTCAAATGCAACCATACCAAACTCCGAACTCATTCCGTAACGTGTTACCATTGCTCTTGCAATTTTTGTTGCCTGTTCGATATCATTTGCAGCACCTGTTGTCACAGTTGAAAACATGAGTTTTTCCGCTGCTCTTCCGCCTGTGAAAGTTACAATTTTATTAAACGCTTCCTCTTTTGTCATAAGGAATTTTTCGTCTTCTTCAACTTGCATAGTGTAGCCAAGTGCCCCTGATGTTCGTGGGATTATTGTTATTTTGTGAACGGGTGCACTATGCTTTTGAAGTGCAGCAACTAAGGCGTGGCCGACTTCGTGATATGCTATTATTTCTTTTTCTTTTGGTGAAATAACTACGCCTTTTCTCTGATAACCAGCAAGTATAACCTCTACGCTTTCTTCCAGGTCTGACTGCTGAACTTCAATTCTTCCAAGTCTTACAGCACGAAGAGCAGATTCGTTTATAATATTTGCAAGTTCTGCACCCGATGCACCGCTAGTTGCATTTGCTATAGCCTTAAAATCTACACCGTCTGCTATATTTACCTTTTTAGCATGAACTCTTAAGATTGCTTCTCTTCCTCTTAAATCAGGAAGTTCAACGGGTATTCTTCTGTCAAAACGGCCAGGTCTTAAAAGTGCTTTATCAAGCGAATCGGGGCGGTTTGTAGCGGCTAAGATTACAACACCTTTTTTGCCGTCAAAACCGTCCATCTCAGTTAAAAGTTGGTTCAGAGTCTGTTCTCTTTCATCGTTGCCGCCTGTTATGTTCCCTGAATCACGGCGTTTGCCTATTGTGTCTATTTCGTCTATAAATACAATGCATGGCGCTTTTTCGTTCGCCTGTTTAAAAAGATCACGCACTTTTGCCGCACCCATTCCGACGAACATTTCGACAAATTCAGAACCTGAAATTGAAAAAAACGGAACATTTGCCTCTCCCGCAACTGCCTGAGCAAGAAGAGTTTTACCAGTTCCCGGAGGTCCTACCAAAAGCGCACCTTTAGGAAGCGAGGCGCCTATTGCGGCGTATTTTTTGGGATTATGGAGAAAATCTACGATTTCAGTAAGCGCTTCTTTCGCTTCATCTTGTCCTGCAACATCGGCAAAGGTTTTTCCCGTCTGTGCTTTTACATATATTTTCGCATTGGATTTACCAAAAGACATTGCATTTGAGCCAAATCCGCCTTTTGAAATCTGCTTTGATAAAAATTTCCAGAATACTATCATAAGAATTATCGGAACACCATAACTCATCAAAAGTGCAAGTACCGGCGACATTTCTTCCTTACGCACTTTTTCAAATTTCGCTCCTGATTTTTCAAGTTTTGATACAAGTTCAGAATCGTCCATAAGACCTGTGCGGTAAACATCAGGGGTATTTTGGGCTGAAAGACCAAGAAGTGAATTCTGATTTTTTTCTTCATCACTTTTTAGAGTATAAAGAATTGTATCTTCCTGAATCTGAACTTTTGATACTGCACCTTTGTTCAATTCTGTAAGAAACTTATCATAAGTTACATCTTCTATTCCGTCTCCGAAAAGCACGGGAAACACAAAATAGTTGAGCAAGAAAATAATTACTGCGGCTATTAAAACATAAAATATTTTACCTTTTTTAATGTTCATTTTAAACCTCACTTTTATATTGTAGCCAAAAAGACTGTTGCTTTAAGAATTGTTACATAGCAAATAAATGATTTCCTGAAAAATCATAAAACCTATAAAATCCTTAATACAACAGTCTTTAAATATCAATTCTGATTAGTTCTGTGCTTCTTCTTCAGTTTCTGCCAAAGCGTCTTTTCTGGAAAGATTAAATCTGCCCTGACGGTCAATCTCCATAAGTTTAACCTTGATTTCATCGCCTTCGGAAACAACATCTTCAACTTTTGCAACTCTGCGATTTTCAAGTTTGCTGATGTGAACAAGACCCTCTCTTCCGGGAAGGAACTCTACAAAAGCACCGATTTCAATGATTTTTACAACTTTACCTGTGTAAACTTTGCCGATTTCGGGTTCTGCTACGATGCCTTCAACGATAGAAAGTGCTTTTTTACCTGCCTCTGAGTCATTTGTGAGAATAAATACGCTGCCATCGTCTTCGATGTCGATTTTAACGCCTGTTTCAGCAATGATTTTCTGAATTGTTTTACCGCCTGAACCGATAACGTCTTTAATTTTATCAACGGGAACTTTTGTTGTGATAATCTTTGGTGCATACTGAGAAAGTTCTGCGCGTGGCTCAGGAATTGCTTTGAGCATTACTTCGTCAAGAATATAGTAACGTGCATCTCTTGTTTTGCGGAATGCTTCTTTGATAATATCGTAAGTAAGACCGTCTACTTTAATATCCATCTGAATTGCTGTGATACCTTTTTTTGTACCTGCAACTTTGAAGTCCATATCGCCGTAGAAGTCTTCAACACCCTGAATATCTACCATAGTAAGAAATTCGTCTGAATCGGGTTTTGTGATAAGACCACAGGAGATACCTGCAACGGGTGCTTTAATCGGAACACCTGCGTCCATAAGAGCAAGGGTACTTCCGCATACACTACCCTGTGATGTTGAACCGTTTGAACTTAAAACTTCAGATACAAGACGGATTGCATAGGGGAATTCTTCAACTGAAGGAAGAACGGGAACAAGTGATCTTTCTGCAAGTGCACCGTGTCCGATTTCTCTTCTGCCGGGACCTCTTGAGGGTTTTGTTTCACCTACTGAATATGAGGGGAAATTGTAGTGATGCATATATCTCTTGGTGGTTTCTTCGTCAAGACCGTCAATTGTCTGTGATTCGGAAACTGCGCCGAGTGTTGCAATTGTGAGAACCTGTGTCTGACCCCTTGAGAAAAGACCTGAACCGTGAACTCTGGGAAGCATACCTACACTTGCGCTTAAGGGACGGATTTCGTCAATTTTACGTCCGTCAACACGTTTGTGGTCTTCAATGAGCCATTTTCTTACGATTTCTTTCTGAATTTTGTAGAAGATTTCGCCGATTTCAGCGTCTCTGCCTTCGCCCTCTTCGCCGAGGTATTCCATAAGTTCATCTGTGAGGACTTTCATTCTGTCATCACGAATACGTTTGTCATCGGTATCAATAGCCTGACAAACTTTATCGTATGAGAAGTTATATACTTTTTCATAAAGGTCGTGGTCAACTTCGTGTGCTTCGTAAGGTGCTTTTTCTTTACCTACTGCTGCAACGATAGTATCGATGAATTCGCAGATTTTTATGATTTCCTGATGAGCAAATACGATTGCATCATACATTACATCTTCAGGCACTTCATTGGCACCTGCTTCAATCATAACAACTTTTTTCTTTGTACCTGCTACGGTTACATACATTTCGCTTTTTTCTCTCTGCTCGAGAGTGGGGTTAATAACGAATTCGCCATCAACTAAACCTACAACAACTGCACCTACAGGACCTGCGAAAGGCATTTCAGAAATTGAAATTGCAATTGATGCACCGTTCATAGCACAAACTTCAGGTGAGTTGTCAATATCAACTGACATAACTGTTGTTACAAGACCTACATCATTACGGTAATCTTTTGGGAAAAGCGGACGGATTGGGCGGTCTATAACACGGCTTGTGAGTATTGCTTTTTCAGAAGGTTTGCCTTCTCTTTTTAAAAATCCGCCGGGGATTTTACCTACTGAATACATTTTCTCTTCGTAGTCAACGCTTAAAGGGAAAAAGTCTACTCCGTCTCTGGGTTTTGCTGATGCTGTTGCTGTTGCAAGAACAACGGTATCGCCGTATCTTACAAGTGCAGAACCTGATGCGAGTTGTGCAAGTTCGCCTGTTTCTACTGTAAATTCTCTACCTGCGATGGTTGTGGTGAATTTCTGATTCATAAATCTTTCCTCCTATTGTCTTTGTGGCAACGGGAAAAATTCTTTGCTGTAGCACTTAGATACACCCTCTATGCTCTATAGAGAACATATCTAACTGCTAAAACAAGTCCATTTTCCCATTGCAATTTTTTAATCTCAATTAGTAAAACTGGCAAAGACGGACCATTAGACCGCCTTTGCCACGCACTTTGAACAAACTACTTTCTGATATTGAGTCTTGCGATAAGTGAACGGTATCTTTCGATATCGAGTTTTGCAAGATACTGCAAAAGACCTCTTCTCTTACCAACCATTTTGAGAAGACCGCGTCTTGAGTGATGGTCTTTCATGTTAGATTTGAGATGTTCGGTGAGGTGGTTGATGCGGTATGTGAGGATTGCAACCTGCACTTCCGGAGAACCGGTATCACCTTCATGAGTAGCGTATTCTTTAATAATTGCGTCTTTTGTTTCCTTAAGCATTTGGAAACACCTCCATTTTTAATATTTACCTTTCGGTATCGCCTCAGAGCAAAGTATCTGGTCGGAGAATCCGTGACCCTTGCTTTGGGCTTTGCCGGTTTTACATTATTAACCAACATATTGCATTATATCATAGTATTTTTAAAATGTAAATACCAAAATAACAAAAAAATCAGTGTTTTTTATTATTTATATTGTGCTTTTTTGCGTATGTTATGAGTGTTTTCGATTTATTTATGCATTTCAAGAACTTTTTTCATAGTGCCGAGAAAATCTTTTCTTACATTTTCAGGCGATACAATCTCTGCCCTACCGCCAAGAGATGCAATCCAACCGAAAAACTGCTGACTTACAGATATTTTAACTTTTACTTCAAATGAGTCTTCACCGCATTTATGAAGCGTGGTATCCATTCCGAAACGGTCAAGAGCAACATTTATAAGAGAGTTGTCAAACCGCACGGTCACAAATTCTTCTTTCCCCGAATACATAGAAAAAGTTTTCTTCGCATACTGTGCAGGGTCAAAGGAAAAGTCGGGGGAAACACGGCTATTTTGTGTTATTGATATATTTTCCATTTTATCAACTCTGTAGTGGACCAGTGACGAATGTTTTTGGTTGTATGCTACGAGATAATAATTTTCGTCATTCCACATAAGTGAAAGAGGTGATTCAAGATAAACCCCGCCTGATTTTCTGTACTTTTTGGTTTTGTCAAGCATATAGTCAAAATACAAAAAAGATATCATTTTGTCCTGACTTATTGCCTCGTATATCTTATCAACATTATAAAATATCTGCTCATTTACTGTCTTTACCCTATCAGATGAAAAGACTTGGAAATTCAGTTTTTTGGCATTATGACGGCTTGTAAGTTTTTCAATTTTTGATATAAGTTGCTCTGTCTTTTTCGCTGTTATAAACCTTGCTGACTCTACGGCATCAATAAGAAGTTTTAATTCTGCAACTTCAAAAGCAGACGATGCATTAAAATAACCGGGAATTTTTCCGTCAGTCCTGCATATATCCAGTCCGAAATAATTAAGGTTTTCAAAATCGTCATAAAGACTTTTTCTCTCTGCACTTATTCCGTAGGAGGAAAGAGCGGAAATAATCTCACTCATTGTCATAGGATTATTTTCATCGGTGTTTTCCATAAAGATTTTTGCAAGATATAAGATTTTGAGTTTTTGATTTGCTTTTTTAGACATATTACCACCTGAAAAAAACGGGCGGAAAATTCCGCCCGAAAAATTAATTATTTTACAAGTGCTGCAGTATCTTTTGCAATCATAAGTTCTTCGTTTGTAGGAATTACGAGAGTTCTTACGGTTGCATCAGGTGCGGAAATATCTTTTTCTTCTCCTCTGCATTTATTGAGTTCAGGATCGATTTTGATACCCATAAATCCGAGTTTTTCTGTAACCTGTCCTCTGGTAAGAGCAGTGTTCTCACCTACACCTGCAGTAAATACAACCGCGTCAACTCCGCCCATAGCAGCGGCATATGCACCGATATATTTTGATACGCTGTATGCAAACATTTCAAGAGCAAGGTCAGATTTGGGGTTTGTATCCATTGATCCTTCAAGGTCACGGAAGTCACTGCTGAGTTCGCTTATACCGAACACACCTGACTGTTTGTTGAGAAGGTCATTAACCTGTTTTGCAGAAAGGTTTTCTTTTTCCATAAGGAATGTAACGATGGCAGGGTCGATGTCGCCTGAACGTGTACCCATGGGAACACCTGCAAGGGGGGTAAAGCCCATTGATGTATCAACTGACTTACCGCAGTCAACTGCAGCGATTGATGAGCCGTTACCAAGATGGCAAGTGATGATTTTGAGTTCTTCTATAGGTTTACCGAGCATCTCGGCTGCTCTCTCTGATACAAAGCGATGGCTTGTGCCGTGGAAACCGTATCTTCTTACTTTATGTTTTGTATACATTTCGTAGGGAAGAGCATACATATATGCTTTCTGTGGCATTGTCTGGTGGAAAGCGGTATCAAATACGCCTACCTGTTTAACACCGGGCATTGCTTTTTCACATGCTTCAATACCGATGATATTTGCAGGGTTATGAAGAGGTGCAAGGTCAGAGCAGATATGAAGTGCTTCTTTTACTTTTTCGTCAATTACAACAGAACAAGCAAAAATTTCACCGCCGTGAACAACTCTGTGACCTACTGCATCGATTTCTTTCATATCGGAAATAACGCCGTGATCTTTATCTGTAAGTGCATCGATTACCATCTGAATTGCAACCGAGTGGTCATCCATATGTTTTTCAACTACATAATCGTCTTTGCCCGGAACTTTAAGTGTAAGTTTTGAACCTTCAATTCCTATTCTTTCGCAAAGACCTTTTGCTAAAACTTTTTCTTCTTCGATTTTGATAAACTGATATTTAAGTGAGGAACTACCTGCATTTATAACTAAAATATTCATAACATTTACCGCCTTTACTTAAAATTTAATTACTGAGCCTGTGCCTGAACGCAAGTGATTGCAACAACACCAACAATATCGTCAGCAGAGCAACCTCTTGAAAGGTCGTTGATGGGTTTTGCTATACCCTGAGTTACAGGGCCGTATGCTTCTGCTTTTGCAAGTCTCTGAACGAGTTTATAACCGATATTACCTGCATCAAGGTCGGGGAATACTAAAACATTTGCTTTACCTGCAACATCTGAATCGGGTGCTTTTGATGAGCCAACGCTTGGAACGATAGCAGCGTCGAGTTGAAGTTCACCGTCGACTTTTAAGCCGGGATTTGCTTCTTTGCAGATGCGTGTTGCTTCAACAACTTTATCTACATCAGCGTGTTTTGCGCTTCCTTTTGTAGAGTGTGAAAGCATTGCAACTATTGCTTCTTTCTGTGCGAGAAGTTCAAAAGACTCGGCACTACATGCGGCAATTGCTGCAAGTTTTTCGGGGTCAGGATTTTGTTCAAGACCTGAATCTGCAAAAATAAATGTGCCGTCTGCACCATATTCGCAGTTAGGAACTACCATTACGAAGAATGCGGAAACAAGTTTAACACCGGGTTTAGTTTTAATAATCTGAAGACTGGGGCGAAGAGTGTTTGCAGTTGAGTGACAAGCACCTGATACAACACCGTCAGCATCACCTGCTTTAACCATAAGACAAGCATAGTACATATAGTCGCTAAGTGCCTGTTTTTTTGCTTCTTCATATGTGAGACCTTTGGATTTTCTGAGTTCTACGAAAAGATTGATATACTCTTCTGTTTTTTCATATGTAAAAGGGTTGATAATTGTTGCTTTTGAAATGTCAAGACCTTTACTGTTTGCCTCAACTTCTTCAGGTGTACCGATAATCACAATGTTTGCGATGTCTTCTTCAAGGCAAGTCTGGGCAGCCTCAAAAGTTCTTCTGTCCATTGATTCAGGCAAAACGATGGTTTTTTTATCCTGTTTTGCTCTCTGTTTGATAGTTTCTAAAAATGCGCTCATTTCTTCCTCCTGTATATTATGGAAATTATTTGTACATACATATTTGATTATACTACATATTTTTATGTTTTTCAAGTCATTTATTTAAATGTTTTTTTAATTTTCTCTTTGATTTTTGTTTGTTTTGTGGTATCATAACTAAAGAAGGTGATAATTTTTATGAACTGGGAAAATACAATTATCAAAAATGAATTTTTAAATGTAACTATATCCTCTCACGGCGCACAAGTTGTAAGCGTAAAAGATGAAAAATCAGAAGAAAGAATACATCAGCCCGATATGGTCTTTTGGTCAGGTCAGGCACCTGTCCTGTTTCCTTTTTGCGGAAATCTAAGGGATAAGAAAATTGTTCACAACGGCATAGAATATCCTATGACAAGACACGGTTTTGCAAGGGACTGTGAATTTGATTTACTTGAGTGGGCGGAAGATTTTGCAGTGTTTTCGCTTGTTGCAAACGAAGAAACAAAAAAGATATATCCGTTTGATTTTGAATTTATTGTTACATACAAACTTTTAGGCAATTCTATTGATGTAAGTTACGAAGTTATAAACGATTCAAATGAAAATATGTATTTCGCTGTTGGCTCTCACGAGGGTTATATCTGCATTGACGGACTGGGAGAATACGAAATTCATTTTGAAAAAGAAGAAAAAAATCCGTATGTTTTTAAAACGGGAAATCTTCCAGAAAAGTTTTTCAAAGTCAGAGATAATCACAGTGTGATAAGTCTTTGCGATGAACTTTTTGAGGGAGATGCAACTGTTATATTCGAAAATCTTTCAAGCGACTTTGTGTATCTCAAAAACAAAAACGGAGACAATAAAATAAGGGTTGAGTTTGAAGATGCCAAACATCTTCTTTTATGGACAAAACCGTGCTCTCAGTTTATATGCATCGAGCCCTGGACGATTTTGCCAGATACCGAGAAATCACCTCTGGAAATAAGCAAAAAGCAAGATATTATCTCGCTTTCGCCTGAGGGACATTATGAAAATCATCACATAATAAGTTTCTTTTGAAAACACATACATACTATAAAAGTTTTATGTCTGGAGTTAATATCATGGATAAAAGCAGTTTACCTATAGGGGTATTTGATTCAGGAGTCGGAGGAATTTCCGTGCTGAAAAGTCTTTCTACCCTTATGCCAAATGAAAATTTTATATATTTAGGCGACTCGGCAAATGCTCCTTATGGAACTAAAACAGATGAAGAAATTTCCCATCTTACAAAAAATGCTATACAAAGGTTACTTGAACTTGGTGTAAAATGTATTGTCATTGCGTGTAACACTGCCACAAGTGTAGGAATTGGTGAGATGAGAGAGTTTGCTGATGTCCCTGTTGTCGGAATAGAACCCGCAGTTAAACCTGCATCACTTAAGCACTGCGGCGAAAAAATTCTTATTATGGCAACTCCTGTTACTCTTAAAAGAGAAAAGTTCTTAAATCTTATGAACTCTTACAAAGATATGGCACAAATTATTCCCCTCCCCTGCCCTGACCTTGCCGAACTTATTGAAACCGATTTGGAAAATGAAGAAAAGATAGTTTCATATCTTACTGAAATTTTAAAACCGTTTAAAAACGAAAAAATAGGTGCGGTGGTGCTTGGATGCACACATTATCCGCATATCAGACATCTTATTGAAAAAGTTGTGGACCCGCAAACTGAAATTTATGACGGCGCAGTCGGAACAGCAAAAGAAACAAAACGTCAGATTGAGTCTATGGGACTTTTGAACACATCTGAAGAAAAAGGCACTATAGAATTTATCACAAGTTCTGTTGACAAAAACGAAATTAAATTTATGAAAAAAATATATAACAAGTAAAAATAGAACTGACTTACAATTAAGTCAGTTCTATTTTATTTAAAGCAATTACGAAACGAATATATTTTTTTATACATTTTGAAAAAATCTTTTATGCTCATTTTATCAAGTGGGCATATTTTTTTGAAATCTTCGCTTCTTTTTTTAGAGAAACTTAAGGTAAGAGCAGGGTTTTCGGCATTTAATCTGGTCAATGATGCAGAATATAAATTGTTGTTTTTATTCCCTTTCAAACCGTATTTCGTTTGCCCGTCAAGAGATGCAGACATATAAAGACTGTGCTTATTTTTATCATAGGAAGAAATCAGTGAAATTTCAGGCGATGAAAGATTAGAATATATGTTTTCTTCTTCGTTGAGCAAAGTTAATCTGTACCCGTCATTTGCGAAAGTTATATCATTAAGTGACATTTCTATTTTCTGCGTACCTTCTTCAAACAAAAGGGAAACATTATAGCGTCTGCCATCAATATCAGGCGTTAAAAGGCTCACTTTATTTATTTCATTTTCAGAGGAAACTATACTGAGTCTGTATTTACTGTCATATCCGTCTGGAAGTTTTTCAAATAATGTTTCGATTAGAAGTCTATTTCCCCTATCTATATTTAAATTTTTACAAAAACTTTTCAAAAAGTCAGAAAAATGTCTTGAATATATTGCAAAATTATAATTTGTTGCTCTTTCGGATTTGCTACTTCCGTTTATATATTCAGATTTTATACTTACAGGATGAATATTTTTAACGAAACTTTTTAATTTATGAGAAAATTCTTTACTTTCTAAATTTTCTGCGTTAAAAGCACAGGCAAGTATAAATTTAAGAATGTCTGATTTCACAAAGGACAAATAAGAATAGTCGCTGCCTGAAGAGTTTTTTAATTCACTCATCTCGACAGTGTAATATGTTCCATCCTCTTCACTTGGACATATTCCTATATAATTTTTGTCTACAAAAGCATATATTGACCCGTTTTCTTCAGTTTTTATTGTAATATGTGTGCCATTTGCAAATATATTTTTAAGCATTGTAAAATTTTTTTTGCCAAAAACATTATGCCACTTCAAATTCAGAGAATTAAAAGTGGCATTGAAAGATTTTTTTAAATTTATAAGCGCTATGCTTTGCATTACGAGAGACAGAATAAATAACACGAGGCAAATCCAGAAAAGACATTTTACTATATTTATATATAATTTTTTCAATGCATATTCACCAGTATTATTATCTGCCAAAATTCAAAAAAGATAATTAAATCAAATGTTTAAATTTTGTAAATTTTAATCTGCAAGAAGTGTTGCAAGTACTGCTTTTTGTGCGTGAAGCCTGTTTTCTGCTTCGTCAAATATCACACTTCTGGGGCCGTCGATTACGGAGTCTGTAACCTCATATCCTCTGTAGGCAGGAAGACAGTGCATAAAGATTGCGTCTTCTTTTGCATACGAAAATAGTTTGTCATCTACCTGATAGTCGCCAAAAATTTTAATTCGCTCCTGTTTTTCGCTTTCCTGACCCATACTTACCCAGGTGTCAGTTACTATGATGTCGGCATTTTTTGCGGCTTCTGTCGGGTCATTTGTTAAGATGACTTCACAGCCTGTCTTTTTGGCAGTTTCTTTTGCGTGTTCTATGCAAAGTGCGTCGCATTCATAACCTTCGGGAGATGCAACTGCAATATCCATTCCGACTTTTGTGCAACCGTGAAGGAGTGAGTTTGAAATATTATTTCCGTCACCTACATAACAAAGTTTTAAGCCTTCGAGTTTGCCTTTATGTTCATAAACGGTCTGAAGGTCTGCAAGTATCTGACAGGGGTGAAGATAATCGGTGAGACCGTTTATTATGCTTATTGAACCGTATTTTGCAAGGTCAAGCACGTCTTGATGGTCGAAGGTACGAATCATTATTGCATCAAGATAGCGTGAAAGGACATTTGCGGTGTCATAGATGCTTTCGCCTCTGCCGAGTTGTATATCACTTCCGGAGAGAAAGAGTGACTGTCCGCCGAGTTGATACATACCTACCTCAAACGATACACGGGTACGGGTAGAAGATTTTGTGAAAATCATACCGAGTGATTTTCCTTTTAAAAGGTGGTGCGCCACTCCATTTTTATTATCTTTTTTTAGTTTGATTGCAAGATTTAAAATATTATGTATTTCTTCAGTTGTGCAATCGTAAAGGCTTATAAGGTGTTTCATTTTTTATCTCCTTTATCACAGATACAATCCGATTTTATTTGTTTGTATAATTATACAACATTTATACGGTTTTTTCAATATGCATTTTTAACAAAACAGTATTATGTTCTCTTGTTTATATAAGCGAGAATGTATTTTTATGCGTATAATCTCTGCTTTTATGCACAAAAAGGTTATTTTAAGTTTATATGTGCAAACTGGAACAAAGTTGAGTCACTATGCATATATTTAGTTAGGAAAGGATGATGTCTGATGAATTATGACAAAGGTGAGGATTTTATAAAAAAACTTATAGAAGAAAACAAACTTACGGCAAATCATAAACCTTTAAATAGTGAAGATGATATCAAAAAAAGAATTAAATCTATTGATAAAAATGAAGCCATTAAAAAACTCAATGAACTTGGGCTTGGAAACATTGCGGAGAAAATTAAAAATATATCCGACGATGAACTTGTTAAAATGATTTCAAAAAACCCTGCCCTTTTAAAAAAGATAAACTCATTTCTTAAATAAGGAGGTATAAATATGAATGATGATTTAGGTGAAAAATTAAAATCTCTCCTGTCAAATCCAGAAGCACTAAATATGTTCAGTTCGCTTCTCGGGTCAGATGAACCGCAGCCTAAAAAAGATGACGAATTTATTATAAATGTCAAAAATGCCATAAGTAAAATGAACTCAGGAAGCGATAAGAGAGTTAATCTTTTAAATGCACTAAGGCCCTATATGAGAGAGTCAAGGGCTTCGAATATTGACAAAGCAATTAAAATGCTTAAACTCTCGCAGTTATCTTCAATTTTTAAAGATTTGTGAGGTGAAAAGTATGTATAGAAGATATTATGACGGATTTCCGAGAAACTCTGGTTTTCAAAACAGCGGTGAAATAATTGTTCCAGAAAGCACAAATGAAATTACATATGAACCCGACAAAAACAACTCAGAAATCAAAAATGACGAAGTTAGCATTACATCATTTTCAAATGGTTTCCCTTTTAAAAACTTCGAACTTGACGATATTATTCTAATTGGTGTGCTTATATTTCTTCTTGCTGACTCAGATGACAAAGACCCGATTACTCTTATAATTATCGGTTATCTGCTTCTTTGTGAAATATTATAAAAGATGCGGTGTATTACACCGCATCTTTTCCTTTTATATATTCGTCTATTGCCTCGGCTGCCGATTTTCCTGCACCCATAGCAAGAATAACCGTTGCGGCTCCTGTTACTGCATCGCCGCCTGCATATACACCTTCTTTGGTTGTTTTACCTGTTACCGGGTCAGCGATAATGCCGCCCCAACTTTGCGTTTCAAGACCCTCTGTAGTAGATTTTATCAAAGGGTTGGGCGATGTGCCTATTGACATAATTACGCTGTCGCATTCAATTTCAAAATCACTGCCAGTCTTTTCAACGGGTTTTCTTCTTCCCGATGCATCAGGTTCACCGAGTTCCATTTCAACACACCGGATAGATTTTACAAAGCCTTCATCATTTGTATGAATTTCGACGGGGTTTGTGAGAAGTTTAAATACAATTCCTTCTTCCATTGCGTGTTCAACTTCTTCTTTTCTTGCAGGAAGTTCGTCAAGTGAACGGCGGTATACAATATAAACATCTTTTGCGCCGAGTCGTTTTGCCGAACGTGCTGCGTCCATAGCAACATTACCTCCGCCTACAACAACTACCTTTTCCGCTTTCTGAACGGGAGTGTCACTTTCGGGGAGATATGCTTTCATAAGGTTTACTCTAGTTAAAAACTCATTTGCTGAATATACACCTTTTGAGTTAATTCCTTTTATATTCATAAACTTTGGAAGTCCCGCACCCGAACCTATGAAAACAGCCTCAAATCCCTCATCTTCCATAAGTTCATCAACTGAAAGTGTTTTTCCGATTACTGTGTTAGTTGAAATTTTCACACCAAGAGAGCAAAGGGATTCAATCTCTTTGGATACTATTGATTTTGGAAGTCGGAATTCGGGGATACCATATACCAGTACCCCGCCAGGAGTGTGAAGTGCTTCAAATATTGTGACGTCATATCCTTTTTTTGCAAGTGTACCTGCACAGGCAAGACCTGAAGGCCCTGAACCTACAACGGCTACTTTATGACCGTTGGGCTGAGGCTTTTCAATTTTTTCGTCACAGTTTGAATTATACCAGTCGGCAACAAAACGCTCAAGTCTGCCTATTGCAACGCTTTCGCCGTTTTTACCTCGTACGCAGTTGCCTTCGCACTGATTTTCCTGAGGACACACTCTTCCGCAAACAGCAGGAAGACAACTTGACTCAGAAATTATATCATACGCTTTTTTAAAATTACCTTTTGACACTTCTTCTATAAAAGACGGAATATCAATACAAACGGGGCAGCCACTCATACAGGGCTTATTTTTACAATTAAGGCATCTCTGTGCCTCGTCTATTGCCTGTTCCGGAGAATAACCGAGCGCTACCTCATCAAAGTTTTTATTCCTGACGTCCGGAAGTTGAGACGGCATTTCATTTTTTGTTTTTCTCATATTAGGCATCAGCGCACCTCCTGACTGAAAAGGTTGCATGTTTCTTCGTGTTTATGACGTTCAAAATTTTTATATGTTGTTGACCTTGCCATCGCTTCGTCAAAATCTATCAAATGAGCGTCAAATTCAGGTCCGTCAACACAGGCAAATTTTGTTTCTCCGCCAACGGTGAGTCTGCAACCGCCACACATACCCGTGCCGTCTATCATTATGGGGTTCATACTCGCAACGGTCTTTATGCCGTATTCTTTCGTGAGTTTTGATACGAATTTCATCATAATAAGAGGTCCTATTGTGATAACCTCATCATACTGCTCTCCGCTTTCAATAAGTTCTTTAAGTGCATCGGTAACGAGTCCTTTTTTTCCTACAGAACCGTCATCAGACATTATTACAAGTTTAGAAGATGCATTTTTAAACTCATCTTCGAGTATTACAAGGTCTTTTGTTCTGAAACCGATAATTGAATGAACCTCACAGCCCTGCTCATGAAGTTTTTTTGCAACGGGATATGCTATGGCACACCCTACTCCGCCGCCAACAACGGCAACTTTTTTTAACCCTTCGGTTTCAGTGGCTCTGCCGAGAGGACCCACAAAATCACAGATAAAGTCACCTTCGTTTTTGTGATTGAGTTTTTCTGTGGTTGAGCCAACAATCTGAAATATTATGGTCACTGTGCCTTTTACCGCATCATAATCTGCAATAGTAAGAGGAATTCTCTCTCCGTTTTCACAGGCCCTTAAGATTATAAACTGCCCTGGATTTGCTTTTCTGGCAACAAGCGGTGCTTCTATATCCATAAGAGTTACTGTTGGATTGAGCGAAGTTTTTCTTGAAATTCTATACATAAAATCAATTCCTTTTCAAAAACCAACTAATCGGTTACTTTTATATGCCTATTATAACACTATTTGCGACAGGTGTCAACTCAAATTATTTTATTTATACAAAAACCCCTACTGTTGAGTGTAGGGGTTTGAGTTTTTTAGATAATACCCTGTGCAAGCATTGCTTTTGCAACTTTCATAAAACCTGCAATATTTGCTCCTGCAATAAGGTCATAGCCAAAGCCGAATTCCTCGGCTGCTTCTTCGGACACCTTATGAATATTTATCATAATTGCACGAAGTTTTTCATCAACTTCCTGAGCAGTCCAACTGTATCTCATTGAGTTCTGTGCCATTTCTATTGCAGATACCGCAACACCACCTGCGTTTACTGCTTTTGACGGACCGATTACAACATTATTCTGTTTGAAATATTCAACTGCTTCAGCAGTAGTAGGCATATTTGCAACTTCGATATAGTATTTTGTACCGTTTGCAACGATTTTCTTTGCTTCATCAATATTGATTTCGTTTTGTGTTGCACAAGGCATACAAATGTCGGCTTTAACTTCCCAGGGTTTTTTGCCGGGGAAGAACTTGCAACCGAATTTTTCAGCATAATCCTGCGCTTTATCTCTGCCTGATGCTCTCATTTCGAGCATATAGTCAAATTTTTCTTTTGTGTTTATGCCATCGGGGTCATATACATATCCGTCGGGTCCTGAAAGAGTAACAACTTTTCCGCCAAGTTCTGACACCTTCTGAGCAACACCCCATGCAACGTTACCAAAACCTGACATTGCAACAGTTTTGCCTTTGATATCTTCGCCAAAATGTTTAAGAACTTCGCATGTATAATATGTTGCACCGAAACCTGTTGCTTCAGGTCTGATGAGTGAACCGCCATATTCAATTCCTTTACCTGTGAGTACGCCGTTTTCCCAGCAACTCTTAATTCTTCTGTACTGACCGAAAAGATAACCGATTTCTCTTGAGCCTACACCGATGTCACCTGCGGGTACGTCAACATCGGGGCCTATGTATCTGTAGAGTTCGGTCATAAATGACTGACAGAATCTCATAATTTCGCCGTCAGATTTGCCTCTGGGGTCAAAATCAGAACCACCTTTACCTCCGCCGATAGGGAGACCTGTAAGTGAGTTTTTGAAAGTCTGTTCAAAACCAAGGAATTTTATGATACCTGCATAAACTGAAGGATGGAAACGAAGTCCGCCCTTATAAGGTCCGATTGCAGAGTTAAACTGAACTCTGTAACCGCGGTTTACCTGAACTTTGCCGTTATCATCTACCCACGGAACTCTGAAATATACAAGTCTTTCAGGCTCAACTATTCTGTCGATGAGACCTGTCTGTTCAAACTCAGGAAATTTATCAATTACAGGTTCCAGAGATTCTAAAACTTCAGTAACCGCCTGATGAAATTCGGGTTCGTTGGGATTGCGTTTTTTTACTGTTTCAATTACGCTTAAAAGATATTCATTTTTGATGCTCATATCTATACCTCCAATGGCTATTCATATTATTATATAAAAACTTTTTTCAGTATATCACTATTGACGATATTTGTCAACGCATTTTGCAAGTTTGTCTACACAAAATTTCATTTTTCATTAATTTTACACTAAAAAACAATAAAAACACCGCATTTTTTGAAATTATTGCGGTGTTTTTATTTCATTTAGATTTAATTCTTCTTATCTGTATGCACTTTTATAACATTTACAAAGACGCTGTCAACATAAATCGAAGCACTTTCATCTACACAACTTGTGATTTTTCTCTGAATCTGAGTGCAAACACTCTGAAAATCTATGCCGTATTCAAGTGTTACATCCACTCTGAATTCTATAGTTACTCCGTTATCATAATATACTACTTTATTTACTTCATAAACACCGTCTATGCGTGACGCTTCATATTTTGCTATCTGACAAAGAACGCGTTCTGAAATTTCAAAATCTCCGCAGTATCCATATTTTGGACGGACTATAGTACGGTCAGACTCTGATGTATTTTTGTCAAACAGACCGTCGGCAAGTTTTTTTATTGAAGTGAGCGGGTCTAAAAAGTATCCGGAAAAAGTGCGTTTTATTTCTAATGTAGGAACGGGAATAATATGTTTCCCGTATCGCGTCCGCATAAGTTTTGCTGTATCTATTTCTTCTTTAGTTGCAACATCCTCAATATGGATATGCTCATCCACTGGCGCAACTGCGAGTCTTTCGGCGATAAGTTCTACCATTTTTTCGCTTGTGCCGATTATGAGTATACTTTCTTCGCCGCTTTTTTGTATTGCATTTCTCACTTCTCTGGCGTGGTCGGCATCATTAAATATTGCTCTCAAAGTTGACGCATAGCGGTAACGCTCTTTTTTTGCAGATTTTCCTGCTAAAATTTTACCTTCGCTTATCAAAAGACCGTCATCTATTATAAGTTTAATATTATTTGATGCTGCTACATTTAAAGCAAGATAACTTTTACCCGTACCGCTTTTGCCCGAAAAACCTACTGTTTTCATTTATTATCCCCTATTTCTGTAATGCGGTAAGAAAGCGTCATAAGAGAGTCACTCAAATGAACATTTTCAACAATAACATCTTCAGGAAGTTTAAGGTCTACATTTGCAAAATTCCAAAGAGCCTTTATACCACATCTTACAACCTGTTCACTGACAGCGGGAGCACCCAGTTTCGGAACTGCTATTACTGCTATGTCAGGCTTTTCTTCCTTTATAAAATCTTCGATTTCACTATATGGTTTTACAACGAGTCCTGAAACAGAAGTTCCTATTACTTTAGGGTCAGTATCAAATATGCCTGTAACAGAAAATCCCCTTTTTGCAAAGCCAGTATAATTTGCTATAGCACGTCCGATATTACCCGCACCTATTATTATAGTTTTATGACATTTATTCATTCCGAGAATTTTGCCTATAGATGCATAAAGGTGCTCAACATTATATCCGTATCCCTGCTGACCAAAACCGCCGAAATAATTAAGATCCTGTCTTATCTGTGATGCAGTAACTTCCATTTTTTCGCTGAGTTCGGTGGAAGATATTCTGTATATTTTGTTGTCAAGAAGTTCTCCAAGATAGCGGTGATATCTTGGCAATCTCTTTATTACCACAAGCGGTACCTGTCTTTGGGACATTGTAATATCTCCTTTAATATCATTTATCTTTTTTATTTTTGTGTTTCTCAATAAATGATGAAAAACTATGATGGTTCCCATCATATTTCGCCTTGATTTTCGCCATCATTTTTTCATACAGTTTAAGTCCCGCAACACTCACAAGAGCCGTCAAAACGAACAAAGCAACTGCCTCTGCATATTTCCCTGAACCTATAAAGTTGCCACCTACTGTTGATGATATAACTGTAGGTATACGGGCAAAGAGTGTTATGGATAAAAACTCGCCGAGCGTGATTCTTGTAAGACCGAAAAAATATGTCAGTAGTGCTTTTGGAGTGCCCGGGAGAAAGAAGAGAATGAATGTAACACGGCGCAGTCTTTTTTCGGTATTTATAATTCTGAACTTGTCAATTTTTTCTACAGGCATAAAATATCCGATTATGCGCATACCGAATTTTTTTACCAGAAGGAAAATAAGCGTTGAACCGATAGCGACACCCGTAAGCGATACAAGACAGCCACCAAGCCAACCAAATGCAAATCCAAGACCTATTTCCATAAATTCGCCAGGAATCAGTACAACAAAAACCTGTATTATCTGAAGTATTATTGCAACAAGTATGCCAAGTGCTCCATAGCCTTTTATGAAATCTTTGAACTGGACACCGTCTGATGCTATTTTCATAAACTTTGTTGCAAGTTTATAGGCTATAAAAACAAATACTGCTATTGCAATTATTAAAAGAACAAAAGCAAAGATTTTTTTAAGTTTTGTATGTTCTTTGCCGGTGTTATTCATAGGATTCCTCCAAAAAACAAGGCTTCAGATTATCATTTTTTCTTTTTAATTGCTCTTTTTGCATTTTCGCATATGTTTTCTTTAGTTAAACCATAGATTTCAAAGAGTTCGTTTGGTTTTCCCGATTTACCGAAAACATCCTGTGTTCCTACTCTTAAAAGAGGACAGGGAGCATTTTCACAAAGGACTTCTGCAACTGCACTTCCAAGACCGCCGATTACATTATGTTCTTCGCATGTTACAATTGCACCGGTCTCGCAAGATGCTTTAGCAATTATATCTGCATCTATAGGTTTAATTGTGTGTATATTTATAACTCTTGCACTTATTCCCTCTTGTTCTAAAGTTTCCGCTGCTTCAAGAGCAGTTGCAACCAAAAGTCCTGTCGCAACTAAAGTTACATCTTTACCGTCTTTAAGCATAACGCCTTTTCCAAGTTCGAAGTTATAATCTTCATCATAAATTACAGGTACACCAAGTCGTCCAAAGCGAAGATATACAGGACCGTCATGCTCGATTGCTGCTTTTACACACGCTTTTGCCTCAATGTCATCAGCAGGATTTAAAATAACCATATTGGGAAGTGTTCTCATTATACCGATATCTTCAAGGCACTGATGGGTTGCACCGTCTTCACCGACAGAAATTCCTGCGTGGGTAGCACCGATTTTCACATTGAGATTTGGATAGCAGATTGAGTTTCTTATCTGTTCAAATGCTCTTCCTGCGGCAAACATTGCAAAAGAACTTGCAAAAACTGTTTTCCCGCAAGATGCAATACCTGCGGCAGTGGACATCATATTAGCCTCTGCAATACCCATATTTATGAATCTTTCAGGAAATTTCTTTTTGAAAGTATCTGTCTTAGTAGATTTTGAAAGGTCGGCATCTAAAACCAATATATCATATTCTTCACCGTATGTTGCGAGGGCGTTGCCATAAGATTCTCTTGTTGCTATTTTTTTGATATCAGCCATTGATTTTTGCCTCCAGTTCTTTTATTTTTGCATCAAGTTCGTTACATGCTGCTATGTATTCTTCTTCTTTAGGTGCATTTCCGTGCCATGAAGGATTGTTTTCCATAAAAGAAACGCCTTTCCCTTTAACGCTTTTTGCAATAATGCAGGTGGGTTTACCTTTGCATTCCCTTGCATTAGAGAGTGCATCTTTTATCTGCTCAATATCATGCGCATCAATTATAATTACATTCCAGCCGAATGCCTCAAATTTTTTATCAATTGGAGTCGGGTTCATAACCTTTGTTATGTCTCCGTCAATCTGAAGTCCGTTGAAGTCTACAAAAGCAACGAGGTTATCTAAGTTATAGTGTGATGCAAACATCGCTGCTTCCCATACCTGTCCTTCCTGAAGTTCACCGTCGCCAAGTATTGTATAAACTCTGTATGATTTATTATCAAGTTTTGCGCAAAGTGCCATACCATTTGCAGTGCATATGCCCTGACCGAGAGAGCCTGTGGACATATCTACGCCCGGAATTCCTTTCATATCAGGGTGCCCCTGAAGGTAACTGTCTGATTTTCTTAAAGTTTTTACATCTTCTTTAGGGATAAAGCCTTTTTCAGCGAGTGCTCCGTAAAGTGCAGGTGCACAGTGACCTTTAGAAAGAACAAAACGGTCTCTGTCGGGATCCTTAGGATTTTCAACGCTAACATTCATTTCATCAAAATAAAGCACTGATAAAATGTCGGAAATGGAAAGTGAGCCACCCGGATGTCCCGATGATGCACTATAGACACCATCTATTGCATGTTTTCTGATTTTGTAGGCTTTGAGTTCAAGTTGTGTGTTTGTCATAATTGTCCTCCTCGATATAATTTTTAATTTTACGTTAGTGAATTGGCTGCATCTATGCACATTGAGATAATTTCTTCAAGACGCTCTGTGTCTTTTTTTATATAGGTATAACCGATAAGCGCCTCAAGTCCTGTAGAAATACGGTAGTCTATGATGTCTGTATTTTTGGCACTTGTATTTGAATGTGCATTACGGCCTCTTTTGAATATGTCGGTTTCCTCTTCGGTAAGTCTGTCTTTTATCATATGATAAATTGCAGACTGCGCTTTAGCACTCACATAATGAGTTGCAGTTTTATGAAGTTTTGAAACAGGCATATTTGTGTTTTTCATAATGTGGGACCGAATATAGAGTTCGTACACTGCATCGCCTATATATGCAAGTGATAAAGGCGAAATACTTCGCGGGGGAAGATTTATATCAAAATTTATCATATTACACTCTTTTCCATTTTACTCCGCCGCGTGTATCTTCAAGGGCTATACCAGCGTCTTTAAGCATATCTCTTATTTCGTCAGCGCGTTTAAAGTCTTTATTTTTTCTTGCTTGGTTTCTTTCTTCAATAAGCGCTTCGATATCTGAATCAAGAAAATCGTTTTTCTTTTCTTCAAGAATTCCGAGCACATTCATAAGTTCTTTTATAAGGTTTGAATAAAGTGCTAAAGTCTGGGCATTTGTATTTTCATCAAAGTTTGTGTTTGCATATTTTACTATATCGAAGATAGCAGAAACTGCATCTGCTGTGTTGATGTCATCGTCCATAGCCTTTATAAAAGCGTTTTTAAATTCATCTGCATCTGCTTTTATTTTCACATCAATCTCACCTTCGGGTGCATTTTGTGAAAGGAACGAGAGATTTTCAAGGCAGGTATTTATACGGTCAAGTCCTGATTTTGCCTGTGAGAGAAGTTCGTCACTGAAATTTATAGGGTTACGGTAGTGAGCAGACAGCATAAAAAATCTTATTACAACATAATCAAATTTCTCGGCGACATCTCTTACAGTGAAGAAATTGCCGAGAGATTTACTCATTTTCTGATTATTAACATTTATATATCCATTATGAAGCCAGTAGTTTGCAAACGCCTTTCCGTGCGCACATTCAGACTGTGCTATTTCATTTTCGTGGTGAGGGAAAATAAGGTCTTTTCCGCCTGAGTGAATGTCTATTGTTTCGCCGAGGTATTTATTTGCCATAGCACTGCACTCTATATGCCAACCGGGTCTTCCCATACCCCATGGGCTTTCCCATGCAGGTTCGCCCTCTTTCTGTGCTTTCCAGAGCGCAAAGTCCATAGGTTCTTTTTTCTTATCCCCTATTTCAATTCGGGCACCGAGTTCAAGATTTTCGAGTGGCTGATGAGAAAGTTTGCCGTATTCTTTGAATTTTTTTACGCTGAAATAAACATCGCCGTCAACATTGTAGGCATAGCCTTTTTCCTCAAGATTTTTAATCAAATCAATTATTGCATCAATATTATCGGTTGCTCTTGGATGAACTGTTGCTTCGCGTATACCAAGGCCTTTTGCATCTTTGAAATATTCAGAGATAAAACGCTCGGCAAGTTCTCTAACTGTTATGCCCTCTTCGTTTGCTCTCTTTATCATTTTATCATCGATGTCGGTAAAATTCTGAACAAAACTAACTTCATAGCCAATATATTCAAAATATCTTCTTAAGGTATCAAAAATTATAAACGGACGGGCATTGCCTATGTGAAAATAGTTATAGACAGTAGGTCCGCAGGAATACATTTTTACCTTGCCTTCTTCAATGGGGATAAATTCTTCTTTTTTACCAGTCATACTGTTATAGAGTTTCATTTTTTGTCTGCCTCCAGTTTGTCTAATTTTTTGGTGAGTTCGTCTATCTTCACCTGCATTCTGCAAAGTTCCTGACTTACGGGGTCAGGAATATGTATCTGGTCAAGGTCCTGACCGACCTTTTTGTTGTTTATCCTTACAACCCTTGCAGGTACACCTACACAAGTTGAATTTTCAGGCACTTCTGAAAGAACTACGGCATTTGCGGCAATCTTGGAATTATCTCCTACAGAGAATGGTCCGAGTACTTTTGCACCACTTCCTATCATTACGTTGTTTCCGATTGTAGGGTGTCGTTTGCCTTTATCCTTGCCTGTACCGCCAAGCGTTACATTCTGATACAGAGTACAGTTATCTCCGATGACTGCAGTTTCGCCTATTACTATTCCCATACCGTGATCGATAAAGAGTCCTTTGCCTATTTTTGCACCGGGGTGAATTTCAGTTCCTGTGAAAAACCGTGAAATCTGAGAAATGGCACGGGCTATAAAATAAAGACGGATACGGTAGAAAAAGTGTGCAATACGGTGATGGGCTACTGCGTGAATTCCCGAGTAGAGAAAAAGTGTCTCGAGTGGGTTACGCGCAGCGGGGTCTCTGCCCATAATCTGCGTTACGTTTATGATGGCAAATATGCAAAACACACATAGATATGCCATAATAATCAGAGCCAAAATATTTAAAACGGTCATAATAACCTCCATTTTATCTATGATACCATTTTATTATATAATTTTTCTTAAGAAATTACAACAGTTTTTTACACAAAATTCTCTTAATTGCCTTTGACTTTTTCTATGTTTAGTGATAAAATCTTTGAAGAGGTGATTTTATGCAGATAAGAGGATGCAAAAAGCCCAAGTGCGCCCTATGTTCCAACGCATTTATCAATGCGGAAAACTCTTGTATCACCTGTATGATTTCAGGAGAAGATAAACAGGCTCAGGAAAGTTGCAAGAAGTTTGAATATGATATATTTAAATACGAGCCTGAAAAGAAAATTAAAGAGTTTAAATTTTCAAAAGAGGATTTTCAAATTTAAAAGGTATATCTGACTCAGAGAGGTCAGATATACCTTTTTCATACATCTTCTAAATTTTTATCTTTAGGTACAAATGTACCGTTTAAAAACATTCCCGTCTTTTGCAAAATATCTTTAGGGAAATCCATCTTTTTGCCGACATTACGATAATCAAAACTAAGTGAAAAGTTTTTTACATATGTGAGGTATGAAAAAAGAGTTTTCTTTTGAAGTTCGATTATGGGAGCAAAAAGTTTCTGATACTCAGATGCAGAAAGAAATTCATCTGCACACTTTGCAAGATGCGAAAAGTGTTCAAGGCAGAAACCGTCTGATAAAAGTACTTTTTCGAGAAACCCTTTTTCATTTTTGAGCATATAGAAAAACGAACGTACATAGTGAGAAAATGTGTTTTCAATTTTAGTGCAGATTGCACACGAATCTGACACTTTTTCAAGTGCTTTGGTAAAATTCTCTTTGCCTGAATTCCCCTTTTTGAAAAGTCCGCCTTTTTCGGTATAGTCGATGCTGAAAATATCCGAAACAGATGAAAGATGAGTTTCTAAAACCAAAGAAAGTGCAAGTGCTTTACTCTCTGAGCAAAGGTCCTTCATATGCTTTTGGCAAAAGCCTTTTTCGTTTGTTATTATGCGGAAATCAGGCTCCATCATAGCAGGTCCGAGCGTGTAGCGTACTGCTTCTTTTTCAAGGTCGTCATGCATCGCACAGAATGGACAGATGC
>JAZQDA010000129.1:0-3873 GCA_045546535.1 Clostridia bacterium
TACTGAAAAAATTACACTGATAAAAATTGTGACAATAACCGACACTATTGAGAAAAGCGCGGAGAAAATCGCTTCCGCTGCAGTGCTGACACCTGTTGCTATAAACTGAACTACTTTTGAAACAAGTTGTTGCCAGTTTACAGAAGACAAGGCTTTAATAACATCTTCTGGAATAAATCTTACAACAAAATCATTACCTAAAAGCGAGTTTACAAAAGGCGGTATCTGTGACACAAGAAACTTAATACAACTCACAAGTTCAGGAACAATAAGCATAAGTATAAGTGCTATAATTGCAACCATACTAACCACAGATGCAATCATACATACTAGTGTGCGGCTTTTCGCTACTATAGGTTTATCAGAATGTTTTATAAAATAATGCCGTTCGTAAAAAGACATTATGATGTTTAAAACATAAGCAATCGAAACCCCTATAAATACAGGGCCTAGTGACCCTACAAAAAGTGATATGAAACGGGATACATTTTTCCAGTAGTAAATCCCTATATAGAGTACGAATACAGTGATTGCAATTCTTATACACGATTTCCAATCCAGTTTCATTTTTCGTCCCCCTTCCTTTTATTAGTATAGCATAAACAAATTCCCATTTCAACTTATATTACAAATAATTAACATAATCGTCATATTTTTATTTTCCTCCTAAAATTATTTTTAATACAAGGTGAAAATAAAGATAATAAATACGCCAAAAATCTCATATATTTTACAAAACAAGAATATAGAGGTGAATGGTGTTGAAAGACTACATATCCGACAGAGTAATAACACTCAGTGAATATATAATAGAAAAAAAGGCAACTGTACGTCAGACAGCAAAAAAATTCGGCGTTTCAAAATCAACTGTACATAAAGATATAAGCGAAAGGCTTAAAATGATAAGCCCGAGTATGCATTTTGAAGTCAAAAAAATTTTAGAGACAAATAAGCAGGAAAGGCACATAAGGGGCGGAAATGCAACTAAAATCAAATATATGAAAAAACCCATTTGAATGCAACATAAAATATTATGTTGCATTTTTTTATGCCATGTTATATAATCTATGTATAATAAACTTTGGAGGTAAATTATGAAAGCAATTATTCTTGCAGCAGGATATGCAACAAGACTTTATCCGCTTACTCTTAATCAGCCAAAAGCACTTTTGCCTATAGCAAACAAACCAATCATTGACTATATTGTTGATGAAATTGAAACTATTCCTTGCGTTGATGAACTTATTGTTATCAGCAACGAAAAGTTCTACCCTCATTTCTGCGAATGGAAAGACAACAGAAAATCAAGATTTGAAATCACTGTTTTAAACGACAAAACAACTGACGATTCAAACAAACTCGGTGCTGTCGGCGATATGCAGTTTGCAATCGAAACTCTTGGTATAGATGACGAAATTTTGGTTATGGCGGGAGATAACATATTCACTTTCAAACTTAAAGATTTCTATGATGAATACGTTTCAAAAAATGCCGATATGATTCTCGTTAAAGAAATAAATGAAATTGAAGAATTAAGAAGAATGGCAAATGTTTCAGTCGATGACAATATGAAGGTTACTGATATGGAAGAAAAACCGCAAAATCCGAAAAGTAACATTGCCGCATTTGCTTCTTACATATACAAAAAAGAAACTGTTAAAATGATTAAACAGTATCTTGATGAGGGCAACAATCCCGATGCTCCCGGATTTTTCCCGAGTTGGCTGTATAAGAAAAAAGACGTGTTCGCTTATAAATTTGAGGGTGAATGTTATGATATAGGTACCCCTAAATCATACAAAGAGGTTGACGAAATTTTTTCTAAATAATATGTTTCAATAAAAAAATCTGCTTTGCATTTGCAAAGCAGATTTTTTTATTTATATTATTTTTTCTTGCCTTTAAAGAGTACCCAGAACTGACCTGCGATGAATACTGATGAGAATGTACCGCAGATAACACCAATTAAAAGAGGTAACATAAACTGTCTTATTGATGTTACACCTAAGATATAGAGACAAGCAAGTGTTAAAAGTGTGGTAACACTTGTATTGATTGAACGGCCAAGTGTCTGCCAGATACTTTTATTTACAACATTTGCAAAAGTTTCTTTTCTCATAAGACGTCTGTTTTCTCTTACACGGTCAAAAACAACTATTGTTGCGTTGATTGAGTAACCGAGAATAGTAAGAAGTGCTGCAATAAATGTGGTGTTAATAGGAAGTTGGAATATTGCATAGACAGAAAGAATAATTAAAACGTCGTGGCAGAGAGCAAGAACTGCAGAAAGACCTGAGAAAAATTCAAATCTTATCGAAATGTAGATAAGCATAAGAATAACTGCCAGAATAACTGCTTTGAAAGCGCTCCAGAACATTTCTCCGCCCATTGTTGCACTTATAGAATCTCTTGAAATAATAGTTGAGTCGGGGAAAGCAGAGATAACTGCATTTTGAACTTCCTCGAATTTTTCGTGTTCAATAGGTGTTGTTTTTACGAGTGCACTGTTTGTTCCTGTAGACTGAACTGTAGATACGGTTACACCCTCGACAGGATTTATGGCATCTCTGATTGCATCTTCATCAAAAGCCTGACCTAAGTCGATTTCCATCGCTGTACCGCCAGTGAAATCGATATCAGCATTAAAACCACCAAAAACTATAAAGCATATAATACCTGCTAAAATAATGATGCTTGGTATGATAAAGAAAATATTTCTTTTTTCTATAATGTTAAACATATTTTCACCCTCCTCTTAAGCACTGTATACTTTAGGATTTTTGATACCGAAACCTATAATCTGATTGAGAAGGAATCTTGTAACAAAAATTGCAGTAAACATACTTATAACTGTACCTATGAGTAAGGTTTTTGCAAAACCGATAATTGTACCTGAACCGAAATACCAAAGTACGATTGCGGCTATAATTGTTGTTATGTTTGCATCAATAATCGCAGAAAATGCTCTGTTGAAACCTGCAGAAACTGATGAACGGAGGCTCTTACCTGTTTTAATTTCTTCTTTTACTCTTTCAAATATAATTACATTCGCGTCAACCGCAGTACCTATGGTAAGGATTATACCTGCAATACCGGGAAGTGTGAGTTGAATACCGAATCCATTTATAACAAGAGCGCAGAGTGCGACATAACCGATAAGTGCGATACTAGATACCACACCGAAAAGTCTATACATAATTATCATATAGAGCATTACGAGTAAAAGCCCGATACCACCTGCGATAAGGCTCTTATTTAAAGCATCGTCACCAAGTTGTGCGCCTACACTGCTCTGGCTTATGGGTTCAAGTGCAAAAGGAAGTGTACCTGATTTAATCTGGTTTGCTAAAAGTTTTGCACTTTCGATATCAAAGCCGCCTTCAATTATACAAGTATCTGAGTTGATTGCTTCTTTTACATTAGGGCTTGAGATTAAAACATTGTCTACATATATTGAAAGTTGCTGACCAACAAGTCTGCCTGTTGCCTCTGCAAAAAGACTTTGGCCTTCTGATGTGAACTGAAGTTGAACGACTATCTGGCCTTCGTTAGAAACAGGCTGTGCCTCTTTTACATGTGTTCCGTTGAGCACTTCTGCACCCTGAGGGTCTTTGAAAGAAAGACTTGCCATTGCACCGAGATACGAAATTGCTTCGTTGGGATCTGTTACTGCGGGAATTTCAACACGAAGTCTTTTCTGTTCTTCGGTTGACTGTTTTGAAACCGTTGCTTCGTTAAGACCGTTTGCGTCAAGACGAAGTCTGAGTGCGGCAACTGCTGCATCGAGTTGTTCTTCTGACACTTTAGAGATATCATCTACCTTAGGCTCAAATACTATAACAGAGCCTCCCGCGAGGTCGAAACCTTTTTCAA
>JAZQDA010000130.1:0-2873 GCA_045546535.1 Clostridia bacterium
CACACAGAGTCAATTACTATTCTTGCTCTGTGGATTATACAAGGGTCGTGTCTTCCTTTAATGGTTAAGTTGTGGGGTGTCTTGCTTTTAAAATCAACTGTTTGTTGTTCTTTAAATATTGACGGTGTGGGTTTTACTGCACAGGAAAACATTATAGGCATTCCGTTTGTTATTCCGCCGTTTATACCGCCGTTGTTATTTGTTGAGGTTACTATTTTTCCGTTTTCTATGCAAAACAGGTCATTAACTTCGCTTCCTCTTTTTTCTGCAAATCCAAATCCGAGACCAAACTCGACTCCCTTTACGGCGGGAACTGAGAAAAGAATGTGTGAAAGTCCGCTCTCAATAGAGTCAAACCACGGTTCGCCAAGACCTGCATCAAGCCCTGTTACAACTGTTTCCAGTATTCCACCTACGCTATCGCCGTCATTTTTAGCATCTAAAATTGCTTTTTTCATCTCTTCCGCTTTAACATCATCTAAAACAGGGAAAGAGAGATTTGAAAGTTTTTCAAAATCTACATCAAATGATTCAAAACTGCGGTCAGAGATACCTGCTAATTTTTTTATATGTGTGCCTATTTTAATGCCTTTTTCAGAAAGTGCCTTGATTGCTATTGCACCTGCGGCAACTATGGGTGCAGTGAGTCTTCCGCTGAAATGTCCGCCTCCGCGATAGTCCTGAAATCCGTGGTATTTTGCCTCGGCAGTATAGTCTGCGTGAGAGGGACGTGCAAGATAACGCATATCTGAATAGTCTTTGCTTTTAGTGTCTGAATTTGGAATTATGATGCATATGGGGGTGCCTGTAGTTTTGCCGTCAAACACTCCTGACACAATAGAAAATTCGTCTTTTTCACATCTTGAAGTAGATATCTCCCCCTGCGGTCTTCTAAGTGAAAGATTGTGGGAGATAAAATCGTTATCTACCTCTATTCCGGGAGCCAAACCGTCAATTACAACACCTATTGCTTCAGAGTGGCTTTCGCCGAAAAGCGTTATTGAAACACTTGTTCCGAATGTGTTTTTCACTTTCAGTTCAACTCCTTTTTATAATTTCAAAGTCTGATTTCAGACTTTCATGAGTTACTTCTTTAAAAGAAAATGTTCCTACTTCATCTACGCAGATCACTGTAACTTGTCCGTTTTTAGTCTTTTTGTCGTGAGAAAGAGTTTCAAGTGCTTCGTCTGTGTTAAAATCAGCATTTGTAGGCAGTGAAAGTTTTTGTAAAACTTTTATAAGTCTTTCTCTTATACCTTGCGATATCATTGGTATCATACCAAGTGCCACACATTCGCCGTGGTAAAGGTCTTTTCTTTGCACCTCTATTGCGTGTCCTATAGTGTGGCCGAAATTCAAAACCTTTCTTAAGCCGTTTTCTTTCTCATCTTTTTCAACTACGCTTTTCTTTATCATCAAAGATTTTTCAATTATTGTATCGATTAAAGATAAAACATCGCCCTTTTCAAAAAGTTCAAAAAGTTCTTTATCAGATGTAAGTGCCATTTTAACTGCTTCAGAGAGTCCGTTTGAAATCTGACGCTTATCTAGAGTTTTTAAAACATCTGGGTCGATGAGTACTTTTTTTGGTTGGTAAAATGCTCCTATAATATTTTTTACACCGTCAAGATTTACCGCAACTTTTCCGCCGATAGATGAGTCTATCTGCGAAAGCAGAGTAGTGGGGATATTATAAAAATCTATGCCCCTCATATATGACGATGCAACAAAGCCTGAAAGGTCACCGACAACGCCCCCGCCTACTGCGACAACGCAATCACCCCTGTCAAAACCGTTTGAGAGCATCTGGGAAAGAAGACATTCATATACTTCTATACTTTTGCTTCCTTCTCCGCTTTCTACAACTGCGATTGTAGAATCAAGGCACTGATTTGCAACAGTTTCTGCATAAACAGACGGCACTTTGTCATCGGTTACTATGAAAACTTTGCGATTTAAATCAAGGTGTTTACCCGCATCGGCTAAAATACCGCGTTTTATGATAATATCGTAACTGTTTTCGTCAAGGTTCATTCGGATATTCATTTATCTTCCTCCCCGTCTGAAAGTATGCTTTCGTCTGAAAATCTTCCTGCTAATTTTATCTTATCACAGTACTCTGAAAGAGATGAAAGCATTTTAAAACCGTTTTCACTTAAAATTTCGCCCTCTGCTTCGGTATAGAAGTAGTACTGCCAGTTTTCTTTCTTTATAGGTCTGCTTCTTAAAACCCTCATATTAAAGCCGTACTCACCTATAACACTTATCGCTTTTGCAAGGGCACCCGCTTCGTTATTTACTGAAAACATAAGTACAAAATTAGGATTCTTATTTATTTCGCTTTTGTTTTCAAGTCTTGAAAATACTGCAAAACGGGTGGTGTTGGTATCACTTGAATTTAAGTGATGTTCAATGACTTTAAGACCGTAAAGTTTTGCAGTTTCCTTACTTGCAATCGCACCAAGCGTCTTATCTCCGCTCTCTGAGACCTGTTTTGCGGCTATTGCGGTGTTTTGAGATTCGATACATTCAAGATTATGTTCTGTAATAAATTTTGAGCACTGTCCAAGTGCCTGAGGATGACTTATGACCTTTTTGATATCAGCAAATTCGGCACCGGGAACACACAAAAGATTATGCGTAATGCGCAGGTCATAAATGGCATTTACATAGAGCGAACCCTCGAACATAAGGTCTGTAACCTGTCCTACTTCTCCTGCGAAACTGTTTTCAATCGGAAGTACCGCAAGGTCACATTCTCCGTTTTCAACTGCCCTGTACGCTTTTTCGAAATCAGGATATGAATTCAATTTGCTATCCGGAAAAATTCTCTTTGCGGCGATATTTGCAAATGCGCCCTCAACACCGCTATA
>JAZQDA010000131.1:0-6247 GCA_045546535.1 Clostridia bacterium
ACAAGAAATGCGATGTCAGTATGTTGCTTAAAGTTAAATATTAACTACCATAGTAGCCTTTTTTGTGTTGTCTGCACAAACTGGTGCAGTTCAAGGGTAACAACCTTTTTAATTACATATTGTTTATAGTAAAGTTCCAACTGTCTGCACACATCTTGTCAAGGTCATATTCTGCTTCCCATCCAAGTTCGCGTTTTGACTTTTCGGGGTCCGCATAGCACATTGCAATATCACCCGGTCTTCTGTCAACAATCTTGTAGTTAACTTTTTTACCTGATGCTTTTTCATATGCTTTTACAACATCAAGCACACTGTATCCTGTTCCTGTTCCAAGATTATATGCATGAGCGCCTTTTGATTTCATAACTTTTTCAAGCGCTTTTATATGACCTCTGCTTAAGTCAACAACGTGAATATAATCTCTCACACCTGTTCCATCGTGGGTGTTGTAGTCATCGCCGAATACACTCAGGCACTCAAGTTGACCGTTTGCAACACGTGCGATATAGGGGACAAGATTATTTGGAATACCATTGGGATTTTCGCCTATAAGACCGCTTGAATGAGCGCCTATCGGGTTAAAGTATCTTAAAAGTGCAATACTCCATTCGTTGTCAGAAATATAGAGGTCTGTAAGGATTCTTTCAATCATATGCTTTGTTGCACCATAGGGGTTAGTTGTGCTGAGAGGGAAATCTTCTTTGATCGGAACAGATGCGGGGTCGCCATAAACAGTTGCAGAAGAAGAGAAAACAAGGTTTTTACAACCGTATTTAGCCATGGTTTCGCAAAGAACGAGAGTGCTTACAAGATTGTTGTGGTAATAACTCAGAGGTATGCTGACAGATTCGCCCACGGCCTTTAATCCTGCAAAATGAATAACAGCATCAATCTTATTCTCCTGAAAAATCTTTTCAACGTCTTCACGGCAAACAAGATCATACTCATAGAATTTAAAATCTTTTTTTGTAATTTCTCTTATTTTATCTAACGATTCAGGTTTTGAATTACAAAAATTATCTACAATTGCAATATCATATCCTGCTTCTAAAAGTTCAACACTTGTGTGGCTTCCGATGAAACCGGCACCGCCTGTTACTAAAATCATTTAATTTCATTCCTTTCAATATCTACTTAATTACTATTATTATACATTAAACGGAAAAAATTTGCAATACTGTCTTTGTTTTTTTGAATAAAATGTAAATTTTAAAATAGGGGGTAGATTTTTTCGCTTTTTTGTTGCATAATATATGTGTGTTAATTTTTTTTGAAAGGAACAGTAAGTTATGAAATACATAGTAATTCTTGCCGACGGTATGGCAGATTATCCAATTGAACAACTCAGCGGTAAAACCCCAATGCAGTATGCAAATAAACCAAATATGGATAGACTTGCCTCAATGTCAGAAGTAGGTCTTGTTTGCAATGTCCCCGAAAACCTTTCACCCGGAAGCGATGTTGCCAATCTTTCAGCGATGGGATATGACCCTCAGAAATATTATACAGGGCGTTCACCGCTGGAGGCAGTAAGCATCGGAATAGACGTTAAACCTACCGATATGGTTTTCAGATGTAATGTTGTAAATATTACAGAAGATGAAGAAAATTACGATGATAAAATTATCACAGACCATAGTGCAGATGAAATTTCAACCGAAGAAGCAACCGAACTCATTAAAGCGGTCTCAGACGCATTTTCAAACGACACATTCGCTTTTTACCCCGGTATAAGTTACCGACATGCCCTTGTGTGGAATAACGGTCCTGATGAATTTGACCTTACACCTCCGCACGATATACTTGAAAAAAGAATAGGGGACTATATGCCTAAAGGCGTAAACGGTGAGCCTATTTATGAGATGATGAAAAAAAGTTATGACATTTTAAATAATCATCCCGTAAACATTGAAAGAGCAAAACGCGGACTGAAAAAAGCCAACACGATATGGATATGGGGAGAAGGCAGAAAGCCGAATCTTACAAACTTTAAACAACTTCACGGATTAAACGGATGCGTAATTTCTGCGGTTGACCTTATAAAAGGAATAGGCATATGTTCAGGTCTTGAATCAATCGAAGTTGAGGGTGCAACAGGAAATGTTCACACAAATTTTGATGGAAAAGCAAAAGCGTGTGTCGATGCAATAAGAAACGGAGCAGACTATGTTTTTGTACATATGGAAGCACCTGATGAATGCGGTCATAGGGCAGAACTTGAAAATAAAGTTAAATCAATAGAACTTATAGATGAAAAAGTTGTAGGCTATGTAATTTCCGAACTCGAAAAAGAGGGAATAGATTTCCGTATGCTTATCTTGCCTGACCACCCCACCCCGATTGCACTCAGAACTCACACACGTGATGCAGTGCCGTATCTTATATATGATTCTACTTTGCAAGGTAATAGCGGTGTTGAAACTTTCTCTGAAGAATCTGCTCAAAAAAGCGGAATTGTGATTAAACAAGGTTATAAACTTATGGATAGATTTATAAAAAATAATTCTAAGGAGTAAATATATGCATACTCAGAAAAAAATCCTTGTTGCAGATGATGATAAAAACATATGTGAACTTCTAAGACTGTATCTTGAAAAAGACGGATACAGTGCAAAATGTGTATATGACGGAAAAACTGCACTTGAAGAACTTTCGAAAGGTCTGTATTCAGCCGCCATACTTGATATTATGATGCCTCTCGTTGACGGTATGGAGGTACTTAAAGAAATCAGAAAACAAAGCAAACTTCCTGTAATAATGCTAACTGCAAAAGGGGAAACCGTAGATAAAGTTTTAGGACTCGAGTTCGGTGCAGATGACTACGTTGTAAAACCTTTTGATTCCAAAGAACTACTTGCCCGTCTTAAAGCAGTTCTACGTCGTACAGGGACAGATAACACTGAAGACGAGGCACTCAATTTTGAAAATCTTTATCTAAATAAATCCACATACGAATTAAAAGTTAACGGCAAACTTGTAGATATTCCGCCAAAAGAATTTGAACTTTTAACTTTTCTGTGTTCACATCCAAATAAAGTATACACCCGTGATCAACTTTTAAATGAGGTCTGGGGTTATGATTATTTTGGTGATTCGCGCACAGTAGATGTTCATGTAAAAAGACTTCGCGAAAAAATTGACGCAGTATCAGATAAGTGGTCGCTTCGTACCATATGGGGAGTCGGTTATAAATTTGAGGTGAAATGATGAAAAAAAGTGTTATCAAAAGTATGATTTTTGGTTCACTTGCAGTTATGCTCATATCTTTGCTTATAGTGACTCTTGTGTTCTTTTATAATGTGAAAACAGGATTCGAAACATATACTACAGGTGAGATGATAGATTTTGTCGAGCATGTAAAGCCGATAACAAAAATGTCACTTGATTTTTCGACAAGCAGAATGATGAAATTTTTCAATGAAACTATTTCACAGTTTTCTCACTTTTCAAAATACGATATAATAATATCCACGCAAAATGGTGATATTGTATGGTCAGATTTGCCGTTTCATCCAAGTGAAATGCGCAATGTACTTTCGCCAATAATTAAAGATATCTCTTTGGAAAGCGTACATAAAGCAAATATTCTTTCCTCTTTATATGGCCAAAACACAGTTACTCTTGTAGATTTTGTGAAAAGCGATGTGACAAAGGATATATTGTATATATTCTGTACAGCCAAAATTCCTGGAATAACTGGTCGCTTTTTTGATATGCTCTTCGAAGTAATGCTTATGGAACTTGTTGCACTTGTTTTTGTGGCATTTTTTCTATATCTCTTTTCAAGAAATATAACGAATCCTCTTGCAAAAATCAACAAAGCGCTAAAGGAATTTTCAAAAGGTGATTTTTCAAGGCGTGTTGAATACAATTCGCATAACGAACTTGGTGAACTGGCATCAAACGTAAACTCAATGGCAGACGGTCTTGAGAATCTTGAAAAAATGCGTTCTTCATTTATCTCTGATGTTTCTCATGAACTCCGCACTCCGCTGACATCGGTGTCAGGCTTTATTGAAGGTATAATCGACGGCACAATTCCTGACACTGAAAGAGATAAATATCTTAAAATCGCTCTTTCTGAAACACGACGCCTTTCAAGGATAATAAATGATCTTTTAAGCGCAACTAAACTTGAAAGTTCAAATATTAAATTAAACAAACTCGATTTTGATATATATGAACTTGCAAAAATAGTGCTTTTAAACTTTGAAAATGAAATAACGCAGAAGAATATAGATGTTACGTTTGAAGCCGACAGTGATAAATATTTAATTAATGGCGACAAAGACAGTTACACACAGGTTTTAATAAATCTTGTTCATAATGCAGTTAAATTCACACCCGAAAATGGTTATATAAAAATTTGTTTCAAAGATGACGGGAAAAAATGCACTGTTTCAATAAAAAACAGTGGGGACGGCATAGAAAAGGATAAACTTTCTTTTATATGGGAAAGATTTTATAAAACCGATTCTTCAAGAGGCTCAGATAAGAGCGGTGTCGGTCTTGGACTATATATAGTCAAAAGAATAATTGATGCTCATGATGAGAAAATAACAGTTGAAACAAGTGTCGGTGAAAGCACAACATTTACATTCACCGCAACGCTTTCATAAATATTTTTACACTTTATTCACACTTTGTTAAAATAATGGTGTTATAATTAAATTACAAAATCTATACAGGAGGGTGTAAATATGAGCGATAATTATAATGAATTCAACGAATTTGAACAAAACGAAATATCTTCTGGCTCAAGTTCTGATTATGAACAAAATGACAATTCGATAGAGATTAAATCTGAAGAAAAGCAGGAGTTTATACCGATAGTTGATGAAATCACTTCTGATTCTGACTATCTAACCAATATCCAGAAAAACTCTTCAGAATTTTATAACACCAGTTATAAACCGTCCAAAAAGAAAAAAAGTATATCAATTCCCGCATTTATAGCATCTATTGTAGCCACGCTTGTTGTTTCAGCGCTCGGCGTAACTTTTGCATACAATTATGATGAAATAATGAATGCTTCAAAATCATATATGAATGGTTTAAAAAATTCTGTGACCGTTGAAGATAACATTAATGCATCTGAAAATATCGTAAAAGGAACACAGACTAATGTAACCATAGCAGGTGAACCTCTTACAACACCTGAAATAGTTGATAAAGTCGGTCCTGCAGTAGTAGGAATTGTAAATAAAACAACTTTTGGAAACGCATACGGCTATTTTGGCTTTTTTGGATCGGGCGTAGATGAAGAGATAGAACAGGGAAGCGGTTCGGGAGTTATAATCAGTCAAGACGGTTACATTGTTACCAACAATCACGTTGTTGATAAAGCAACCAAAATAATGGTTATTTTAAATAACGGAGATGAATATGAGGGCAGGGTTGTAGGAAAAGATGCGTCCACCGACCTCGCAGTTGTTAAAATAGAAGCGACGGGACTTACCTATGCTCAGATGGGTACAAGTTCGACTCTTCGTGTAGGAGAAAGAGCAATTGCTATAGGTAACCCTCTCGGTCAGGAATTTGCAGGTACAACTACTCAGGGTATTATAAGCGGACTTAACCGTTCAGTTACCATTGATAATAAAGTTCTCAACCTCATTCAGACAGATGCTGCAATTAACCCTGGTAACTCAGGTGGTGCACTTGTTGATGAGTACGGACATCTCATTGGTATAAATACCGCTAAAATTTCTTCTACAACTTTAGAGGGTTTGGGATTCGCTATCCCGATTGATGAAGCCAAACCTATAATTGAAGAACTTATAACAAACGGTTATGTAACAGGCCGTCCCGTTATAGGTATTGCCGGAAGAGCAGTAACAAGCGAAGATGCTAAGGCATACAAACTCAAAGTCGGTGTATATGTATCAAGTCTTACGCCAAACGGACCTGCACATATGGCAGGTATACAGATAGGGGATATCATAACTGAATGTGAGGGTGAACCTATTGAAACAGTTGATGATATCAATGAAATCAAAAACAAAAAGTCACCGGGAGATATGATTTCTTTTAAAGTTTACAGACGGGGCTATTCACATAATATTCAACTGATACTTGGAGAAGAAAATCCAACAACAGCACAATAAATAAAAAAGGTGTATAACGGATTTGAACTGCACCAGTTTGTGCAGACAACACAAAAAAGGCTACTATGGTAGTTAATATTTAACTTTAAGCAACATACTGACATCGCATTTCTTGTGGTGTCAGTTTTGTTTTTAGCTGT
>JAZQDA010000132.1:0-17813 GCA_045546535.1 Clostridia bacterium
ATCGCTTTATGATGATAAGCACGACAGACTTAACTTTATTAAAAACTTTCTGCTTGATAATATTCTCCCCGGCGACGTTTTGGCAAAAGCGGCAGAACTCCACCTTGCAATAGAAGCAAAAAGGGTTGTATTTTTAATCCAGACAGAGAAAATGTCTGATTTTTCTGTGCTTGAACTTGTAGAAAATATGTACCCCAATAAGCAAAATGATTTTGTTGTAAGTATTGACGAAAACAATATCGCACTCGTTAAACTTTTAGAAAACGAATCAACACTTGCCGAACTTCAAAACATTGCCAAAAACATCTGTCATAACATAAACACAGAAGTTATGACAAGCGCAACTGTAGGTATCGGCACAATAGTTACAAACTTAAAAGAAATTGCACACTCATACAAAGAGGCAAGAGTAGCACTTGAGGTCGGAAAAGTATTTGATGATGAGAAAAAGATTTTGAGTTACGAAGACCTTGGAATAGGAAGACTTATCTATCAACTTCCCACAACACTTTGCGAACTTTTCCTCACAGAAGTGTTTAAAAAAGGTTCTATAGAAGAACTCGATCAGGAAATCATTTTCACAATTCAGAAATTCTTTGAAAACAACTTAAACGTTTCTGAAACATCAAGACAACTCTACGTTCATAGAAACACCCTTGTATACAGACTTGACAAAATACAGAAAATCACAGGGCTTGATCTTCGAATGTTTGACCAGGCAATTATTTTCAAAGTTGCCATGATGGTAAATAAATACCTCACATCAAGTTCTGCGAAACTTTGATTTTTTAAATAGCGGCACAGTTGATCCTAAAAGATTTTTGTGCTCATTAAAGGAGTTTTACAAGTGATAACTTTTGAAAATGTTTCAAAGATATACGATAACGGCTTCGGTGCGCTTAAAGGCATATCTTTTCATATAGAAAAAGGTGAGTTTGTTTTCCTTGTAGGTTCATCTGCAGCGGGGAAATCGACAATCATCAAACTTATGATGAAAGAAGAAAACGCAACGGGCGGAAGTATATTTATAAATGATGTCGATGTAAACACACTGAAAAGACGCGAGATACCTTTCTTTAGAAGAACTCTCGGCGTTGTTTTTCAGGATTTCAGACTTCTCCCGAACAAAAATGTTCAGGAGAATGTAGCATATGCTATGGAGATTGTAGGTGCATCGAATAAAGAGATAAGAAAAAATGTCCCCCTTGTTTTAAGTCAGGTGGGACTTAGTGCTAAAGCGAAAATGTACCCGCATCAACTCTCGGGCGGCGAACAGCAAAGAGTTGCTATTGCAAGGGCGATAGTGAATAATCCTGTTGTTCTGATAGCAGACGAACCGACGGGTAATCTCGACCCCGAAACCGCACACGAAATTATGACTATAATAGAAGACATAAACAAACGCGGAACAACTGTTGTAATGGCAACACACGCAGAAAACATAGTAAACGATATGAAAAAAAGGGTAATTGTGGTTGAAAGAGGCATAATCACCCGCGATGAGAATGAAGGTGGATACGGATATGTTCAGAGCAATTAGAAGAGCGTTCACCGAAGGCGTCAGAGGAATGGTGAAAAACGGCCTTATGACAGTAACATCACTGCTTGTTGTAACGGCGTGTATCTTCGTTTTCGGTGTTTTCCTTATGTGTATATTTAATATCAACCATATGACAGCGAAGATGGCAGACGACTATCAGGTAGATGTTTATGTTTCAAGAGAGATAAGTGTTGACGAGGGCGAAATATCTGTCTTTGTGGAAAGAGATTTTTCTTTAGATGACGCAGCGTATATGGGAAAGGTGAATTCCTTAAAAACTCATATTATGGGTGTTTCCAACGTAAATGTTTCAAACATAGAATTTGTTACGGGAAATGAAAGAGTTGAAAAGTTTAAAAGCAATCTTTCCGAGGCTGAACTTTCTTCTTTCTATGCACCGTCTGACGGAGTGGTTGACGACAGTCTTATCTTATATCTGGAGGACGAGTCAAAGAAGAGCGAAACTCTGACTGCGCTCAGTGCCATTTCGGGCGTAAGCGATGTTTTGGACGCAAAAGATGCCTATTCATATATTGCATCGCTGGGCGGAGTTTCAACCAATGTATCGGATTCCCGCTATGAAGAAACAAAGAACTCTGTAAAAAACAGAATTTTAGAACTTGAAAATGTTGATACAGACGAGATCGGTTTCATCGACGGCGTAGAAAAGTTCAAAAGTTTCAAAGAGGGGCTTTCCGAGGAAGAACTCAAAGACTTTGAGGGACTTCCCGAAAACCTTATCCCTGATGCTTTTACGGTAAAACTTCTTGACCTTTCAAAAGCGGACGAAACCATAAAACAACTCGAAGCAATTGAAAATGTCGAGAGCGTTGAAAACAGCCGTGAATTTATAGAGGTAGTAGACAACCTCAAAGATATAGTTCAGAAAGTTTCAATATGGATAATAGTTGCGTTTGCACTTGTGAGTCTTTTCATCATTTCAAACACTATAAAACTTACCGTTCACAACAGACGCAAAGAAATAAATATAATGAAATATGTCGGTGCAACCGACTCATACATCAGAGGCCCGTTTGTTACAGAGGGCATTATGATAGGACTTATCTCAGCGGTTCTTTCGTTCTTTGTATCTCAGTGGACATATGAGGGACTTATGACGGCAATAAGCCACAGCGCATCTTCAATAAGCGCAAATATCGGACTTTTGAAATTCGGTGCGATATGGTCTGAACTTTTGGGTGCTTACCTTATACTCGGCATAGTTATCGGGGCATTCGGAAGTGCAATTTCAACAAGGCGTTACCTTAATGTATAAAGGTTATAAAAAATGCAAATGAAGAAAGGAATGGTACAAATGCAAAAGAAAACCCTGCTCATACGTGTTTTTGCAATTATAGCGCTTTTGGCGTTTGTAGGAGTTTCAATTTTCGCATCGCTTCCGCCAAGGACCGCCTTTGCAGTTTCAATTTCAGAGGCTCAAAGACAACAAGAAGAGGCAAAAAAGAAGAAAGAACAGACGCAGAAAACTCAAAAAGAAGAAATAGCAAAGCGTGAAGAAATAGATGCCCAGATTTCAGCCGTTCAGGAAGAAATAAATAAATTTCAGGAAGAAATCGACGCAAAAAACAGTGCGATAAAAGCAAGTGAACAAAAAATTGCAAAACTTACACAGGATCTTCAGAAACAAAATGCCGATTACAATGAGAGAGCAAAAAGACTTATAAAAAAAGGCAATGTTTCATATTCTGAAATAATTCTTCGTTCAAAATCGGTTGAAGATCTTCTTACAAGAATGTCTGTTGTAAAAAGAGTTGCAGAGTATGACTCTGATAAACTCGAAGAAATTGAAGAGTCAATGACAGAGGTTGACCTTATGAAAAAAGACCTTCTTTCTCAGAAAGAAGATGTCCTTAAATTAAAACAGGTTCAGGACGAGAAAAAGGAAGAACTTTCAGGATACAGAGCCGAAAGCCAGGCAATAATCGATAAACTTCAGAAAGATATCAATGCCTTTGAAAAAGAATACGAAAGAGCAAAACAACTTGAAGCACAGGCAAGAGCCGAAGCGGAAAGAGCGAGAATTCAGTCACAGGGCAAATATAATATTCCTGCATCATATGTGGGAGGGCAGTTTATGTGGCCGTCAAACACCACTCATCTTGTAACATCGCCCTACGGATACAGAATTCACCCCGTTACAGGAAAATCCCGTTTCCACGCAGGTATCGATATAGGTGCAGCGTACGGAACATCAATTCTTGCTGCAAATGACGGTGTTGTTATCGTTGCGGGTTATAATGCCGGTGGTTACGGAAACTATGTTGTAATAAACCACGGCGGCGGATACACCACACTTTACGCACACGCAAGTTCGCTTCTGGTAAGTGTCGGACAGAAGGTTTCCAGAGGACAGGTTATTGCAACCTGCGGTTCTACGGGAATGTCTACAGGACCGCATATTCATTTTGAAGTGCAGTACAACGGTCAGACGACCAATCCGATGCAGTATTTTAACTGATAACAAAAAATGTTTGCCGTGAGAGTTTACGGCAAACATTTTTCGCATATATATAAAGATATCGGAGTTGATATTATGAAAAAAAGAAACGTTTTGGCACTTGTTCTTATAACCTTTATACTTTCGTCATGTCTGACATCTCTCTTCATCGCATCAGAGCATGGAACAACTCTCTACTGTAAACTTTCCGACAAAATCGGCGGAATGAAGAACACAAAACTTTTAAAACTTGAACAGATAATAGGCGCAACATATATGGGCGAAATGAACGGGGACTGGATGACAAACAGAGCAGCAACAGAGTATGTGGCAACAGTCAGAGATAAATACACCTCGTATCTTGACGAAACCCAATATAAAAGCATAAAAGAGAGTCTTGGCGGAGAATACAGAGGAATAGGAATCCACATAAAAACAGTTGACGGGAAAATTTTAATCGAATCTGTAAAAGAGGATTCCCCTGCCGAGAAAGCCGGAATAAGAGGCGGAGATTATCTTATTTCGCTCGACTCTGTGCCTTGCTCTGCAGAAAATGTCGGATATGTAACTACAACCATCAAAGGATTAAAGGTTGGCGAAACCATAACTGTCGGCGTTGAAAGAGACCTCAAAATTTACGAGAAAAAAATAAAAATCGAGGAAATAAAAATAGAGCAGGTACTCTATCGAATGCTTGAAGATAATATAGGTTATATCCGCATTGAAACTTTCGGTACAGATGCAGATGAAAAGTTTAAAAATGCACTTTCCGCTCTTAAAGAAAAGAAAGCAAAATCTCTTGTGATAGATCTTCGTTCAAACCCGGGCGGTTCTCTTGATTCGGTTGTGGAAATCGCAGATTATCTTCTCGGAGAGACAACAATTCTCACCGTCAAGTACAAGGGCGGGGAAGAAGATGTTTATAAATCAGATAAAAAAGAAGAAAAACTTCCTATTTGCGTTTTGGTAAATTCAGAAAGTGCAAGTGCATCAGAGGTTCTGGCATCAAGCCTTAAAGAAAACGGCAAAGCGGTTTTAATCGGTGAAAAAACTTTCGGCAAAGGCGTAGTTCAGGGAATATTCGACCTTGGCGACGATACGGGCGTAAGAGTTACAATCGCAAGATACTATACATCAAAAGGAAATGATATAGACGGCGTCGGTGTTGAACCTGATATTTATTTGCCTCTTACAGACGGTGTGGAAATTGAAAACTATACTGAAACAAACCCCCAAGACAATCAACTTTTAAAAGCGTTAGAAATATTAAAACAGAAATAATAAAAAAACAAAAAACCCCTCTGCTCAACAAAAGAGTAAAGGGGTTTTATAAAACAACCATAAATTAATTATATCATAAGGTTCTCTTGGTTGTAAATATACTTTTTTGTCGAAACGCCCAATTTCTCTGCTTTGCACAAAGAGATGCATAAATTTTTAAAAATTCTGTCAATGGAAATCCAGGGGAAAATATGATATATTAAAGGTACCAAAAGAAAGAGAGGTACAGTCCAATGAGAATGTAACACACGGGCTTTTAAATGAAAAACACTCAATGACCCAAACGGGAAGCGGAGGAAAAACAGTAAGACTCGGCGGAGATACGCAAAATTTATATAGAAAGAAATAAGGTTTGGGAAAAAGTATTTGTCATTTAAAAATGCTCACATTCGCCTTTTTGAACGAATTAAAAATCTACGCATCAGGCTTTCCGACTTACGGGAAAAATAATTTTAGTGTAAGATAGGTTTTAAGGGTAAAGAAAAGGCAGACAAAGAAAGAGAGGTTAACCAAATGCTAGATATTAAAATAGAAGAGGAATGACCTGTGATTGATGTAAAGAGTCGGTCGCAGGTCATTCCTTTTTTATTTTGGTTTTCTTTTAAATTTCTGCTCCGTTATTGACTATGGGGGCTTTTAGTGTTATAATTTTCCTTGAATTTTCAAGAAGGAGGAATACGTATGAAAAAACCATATGTCTATGCAACAATATCAATTTTTGCCTGGTCAACCATGCCCGTTGTGACAAAACTTCTTTTGAATTCGTATTCAAATTTTCAAGCACTGTGGCTGAGTTCCGCCTTTGCCGCATTTGCCCTTTTTCTTTCAAATGTTTTTTCGGGCAACATTAAAAACATAAAGAGTTACAGTAGGAAAGACCTTTTCCTGTCCCTGTTTTTCGGTATTATCGGTGTCTGTCTTTACAATATTTTCTTGTATGCGGGAATGAGTAAAATGACATATGCTTCACAAGCCAACATCGTAAACTATCTGAGGCCGATAATGTGTGTCGTTTTTGCCTGTATTGTGCTCAAAGACAAATTCAGCATAAGAAAAGGGTGTGCTATTGCTCTTTCTTTTCTCGGCGTGGCGGTTGTCATGGGCGAGGAGATTATTCACCTTAATAAATCCGTTCTTTTCGGTGCGTTTTTTTGTGCTATGGGTGCAGTTTCCTACGGCATATTTACCGCCTATTACAAAAAGTACAAATTTAACAAGGGCGTTTCAATGATGCTCAATTATTTTGCAACCTTTGTAATTACATCTGTAATACTTTGTTTCAATCGCGAATTTTTTCTGCCCCCGCTTTCTCATTTTGCAGGGTTTGCGTGGAACGGAATTGTCACAATGGCTCTTACCAAAACGCTGTGGGTGACAGCACTTGATAAAGGGAACACCGCAAAAATTTCCAACCTTGCCTATATAACACCTTTTGTTTCGCTCATCTGGGCAAATATCATACTGGGAGACCCGATAAAGAAAGAATTTCTTGTTGGTCTTGTGCTTATTGTTGGCGGCATTTTCATACAGTTGAAAGATAATGAAAATGCATTGGGCGGTAAAGAATAAAAAAGATTTTACTATTGGTTTCCTCGTTTGAGGTGTGCAACTTGATTTTAAAGGGGATTTGTGGTAAAATAAAATGATGTGCAAGGTGAATTGACAAAACCCATAGAGGAGTTTTATTATGACAAAAACAATCAGATGGGGTATTCTGGGACCCGGAACTATAGCAAATAAATTTGCAAAAGCAATTAAAAATGTAGAGGGTGCTGAACTTGTGGCAGTTGCCTCTCGCTCAATGGAGACGGCAAACGCGTTTGCTTTAAAATATGACATACCTAATGCATTTGAGGGCTATGAAGCAATGGCAAATTCAGACCTTATTGACGCAGTATATGTTGCAACTCCGCACCCGTTTCATAAACCCTGTGCCGAGATTTTTTTGAACTCAAAAAAACATGTGCTCTGCGAAAAACCTGTTTGCGTTAATGCAAAAGATGCCGAAAGTCTTAATGAATGTGCCAAAGGAAACGGCGTATTTTTAATGGAAGCGATGTGGACAAGGTTTTTACCTGCCGTAAACGAAGCAATAAATGTTGCAAAAAGCGGTAGGATAGGCGAAATAAGGGGCATAAGAGCAGACTTTTGCTATAACTCGCCACCTGAAGAAGACCCTAAACTCTATAAAAAAGATATGGCTGGAGGCTCACTTTTAGATGTGGGCGTGTACGCGCTTAATTTTGCAAGGCTTTTCCTTGGCGATGATATTGAGAAAACAACTGCGGTTTCAGATATTAAAGACGGTGTTGACCGCCATACAAATGTTTTGATAAAATATAAAAACGGTGCAATTGCCCAACTTTCCTCTGCGATAGATGTGCAAAAGAGCGAAACGGCATTTGTTTACGGCACAAAAGGGCATCTGGAAATCCCGACCTTTTACGGAGCACAGGAATTTTTCATAAATGTCGGCACAAATGCAGAGCATATTGAGAGAAAAAGCATCGGCGACGGCTTTGAAGAAGAAATCATAGAAGTTTGTGATTGTATAAGAAAAGGAAAAACAAAAAGCGATATTATGCCGATGGAAGAAAGCATAAAAATCTTAGAGCAGATGGACGAGATAAGAGAGCAAATCGGCTTAAAATATCCGTTTGAAATATAAAACCGCTTTGCTGTAAAAAGCAAAGGGATAAAAATTTTATATATGGTGAATTTAATGGAAGAAAGATTTTCCCGCACTAAAGCCATTTTGGGAGAAGATGCGATTGAAAAATTAAAAAAATCAACCGTTGCCATATTCGGCGTCGGCGGAGTTGGAGGGGCATGTGTTGAGGCACTTGCAAGAGGCGGTGTAGGACATCTTGTGCTCGTTGATTTCGACACCATTTCAGAGTCTAACATAAACCGCCAGATAATAGCACTTACATCAAACATCGGCGAAAAAAAGGTTGAAGCACTAAAAAAGAGAGCAGAGGACATTAACCCCAAAATAAAAGTCACAACCTGCGACTGCTTTTTTCTTCCCGAAACTCAGGAAGAGTTTGACTTTTCTGCCTATGACTATGTGATAGACGCGGTAGACACGGTGAGTGCTAAACTTGAAATCATAACCAGAGCAAGAATTAAGGGAACAAAAGTAATATCTGCTATGGGAGCAGGTAATAAACTTGACCCGACGGCATTTAAAGTGGCATATATTGAGGACACAAAGGTGTGTCCCTTGGCAAAGGTTATGCGATATGAACTTAAAAAACGCGCTATTAATAAAGTTAAGTGCGTATATTCAGAAGAAAAAACCACCCGAGGAGAAAATGAAAACACAGAAGAAAAAGTTATCGGCTCTGTTTCATTCGTACCGCCCGTTATGGGCTATATTCTTGCGGGTGAAGTAATAAAGGATTTAACAATCAGGTAGAAGGTGTATTTTACTATGCAGATTTATGCAGACAACGCAGCAACAACAAAAATGAGCAAAACCGCAATTGATGCGATGCTTCCGTACTTTGATACAGACTATGCCAACGCATCAAGTCTTCACACTATGGGGCAGAGAGCAAAAGAGGCTCTCGAGAGCGCAAGGGAAACGATTGCTAAAAACCTCGGGTGCGAAGCAAGAGAGATTTACTTTACATCGGGCGGTTCTGAGGCGGACAATCAGGCGATTATATCTGTTGCACTTAAGGGCGCTAAAAAAGACAAAAAGCACATAATATCCACAAAGATTGAACATCACGCCGTTCTTCATACTCTTAAAAAGTTAGAAAAAGACGGCTTTGAAATTACCCTTTTAGATGTTGACGAAAAAGGTTTTGTAACACCGGAGCAGGTTGAAAAAGCAATCCGCCCCGACACCTGCCTTGTTACAGTAATGTATGCAAACAACGAAATCGGTACAATCGAGCCGATTGCCGAAATCGGAAAAGTATGCAGGGAAAAAGGAGTTACATTCCACACAGACGCAGTTCAGGCTGCAGGTCATATAAAGATTGATGTCAATGAGCAAAACATAGATATGCTTAGTCTTTCTGCTCATAAATTCCACGGACCCAAGGGCGTCGGCGCACTTTATTGCAAAAAGGGAATTATCCTTTCTAATTTAATAGAGGGCGGAGCACAGGAAAGAGGCAAACGAGGCGGAACAGAAAATATCCCCGCTATTATGGGTATGGCGGCAGCGTTTGACGAAATGTGCGCATCGATTGATGAAAAAAATGCTAAACTCATCGGAATGAGAGACAAACTCATAGACGAACTTTCAAAAATCGAGCACTCTGTCCTAAACGGCGACAGAGAAAAAAGGCTTTCTTCAAATGTAAACTTCTGTTTTGAGGGAATTGAGGGCGAATCGCTCCTTTTAATGCTCGATATGTACGGAATATGTGCTTCATCAGGCTCTGCGTGTACATCGGGAAGTCTTGACCCGAGCCACGTTCTTCTTGCAATCGGCAGAGTGCACGAAATCGCTCACGGATCACTCAGACTTTCGCTTTCAGAATATAACACAGATGAAGAAATAGACGAAATCATTTCGTCAGTTACCAAAGTGGTAGAATATTTAAGAAATATGTCGCCCGTTTGGAGAGATTTAAAAGAAGGAAGGAAAAATTATGTTATACAGTGAAAAGGTAATGGACCATTTTAAAAATCCCCGTAATGTCGGCTACATTGAAAATGCTGACGGCGTAGGCGAGGTTGGCAACGCAAAATGCGGAGATATAATGAAGATATATCTTAAAATAGACGACGGTATCATAACAGATGTTAAGTTTGAAACATTCGGTTGCGGTTCTGCGATAGCGTCGAGTTCAATGGCAACTGAAATGATAAAGGGCAAAAAGGTAGACGATGCGCTCGAACTTACCAACAGAGCCGTTGTTGAGGCACTCGACGGTCTTCCTCCTGCAAAAGTTCACTGCTCGGTTCTTGCTGAAGAAGCGGTTAAAAAAGCGGTGAAAGATTACTATGACAAAAACGGAATCGAATACGATGCATCGCTTTTCCCAGATTGCGGAAACTGTGAGCATTGCCACGGGTGATAAACAGCCGAAGTAAGTTATTTTGACTACTTCGGCTTTAAAAAAGGCGGAACTTTATGCGAGAACTTTCACAAAGCGTTTTGATAGAACGCAGTATAATCAAAAAGTACAGAAAAGAACTGTGGTGTCCCTTTGTCGAGGCGGTAAAAAGATACTCTCTCATTTGCGAGGGCGACAAAATCGCCGTTTGCATATCGGGCGGTAAGGATTCAATGCTCCTTGCTAAACTTATGCAAATTCTCCAGAGGCACTCAGAGGTAAGTTTCGACCTTGTGTTTCTTGCTATGGACCCCGGCTACAACAAGGCAAACAGAGAAAAAATTGAATATAACGCGCGTTTAATGGAAATTCCCGTAGAGTTTTTTTCATCAGACATATTTGACATTACCGAAACAATAGAAAAATCGCCCTGCTACCTTTGTGCCCGTATGCGACGGGGATATCTGTACTCCAAGGCAAAGGAAATGGGTTGCAATAAAATTGCCCTCGGCCACCATATGTCAGATGTTATAGAAACCACTCTTATGGCTATGATGTATTCCAGTCAACTTCAGGGTATGCTTCCTCGACTTGACAGTACCAACTTCGACGGTATGGAACTTATACGCCCGATGTACTGCATCTTAGAGAGGGATATAGAGGCGTGGAGGGATTATAACTCTCTTTCGTTTTTGCAGTGTGCCTGTCGTTTTACTGAAAAGACGGAGTCGGGCGACGGTACGGGCGAGTCAAAAAGGCTTGAGACCAAAAAAATCATAGAAAATTTAAGAAAAGATAACCCCGACATTGAACACAATATTTTTGAAAGTCTGCATAATGTAATGGCAGACACTTTCCCTGAGTATAAACTCTCAGGCGAAAGGCACTCTTTCCTTGAGCGTCTTAAAGAAAAAGGGGGCAATATCTTTGAATGAAGAAAAACTCGCTCTTAAACTTTATGAAACGGAAGATATTACAGATAAAGAACTTGAATTTTTAATTACATCTGAAAAGGCAGACGAAATTTTATCTCAGTTTGCTGATAAAGTAAAGACAAGAGAGTACGGCAACAAGGTTTATATAAGAGGACTTATAGAAATCTCAAACTATTGCAAAAACAACTGCCTTTACTGCGGAATAGGTTTATCAAACAAAAATGTAAAACGCTACCGCCTTACAAAAGATGAGATTTTAAAATGTTGCGCCGAAGGATACACACTCGGTTTTCGCACTTTTGTCCTTCAGGGCGGAGAAGATACTTATTACACAGACGAGATTCTTTGCGATATCGTTTCTTCAATTAAAAAACTCTTTCCCGACTGCGCAGTAACACTGTCTCTGGGCGAAAGAGAAAAGGAAAGTTACACCGCGCTTAAAAAAGCAGGTGCAGACCGCTATCTTTTAAGGCACGAAACTAAAAATGCAGACCACTACTGCTATCTTCATCCCGAAAATATGAAGATAGAAAAAAGACTGGAATGTCTTTTTAATCTGAAAAATCTTGGCTATCAGACGGGAAGCGGATTTATGGTCGGCTCTCCAAAGCAGACAGCAGGAAATTTAATAGAAGATATCCGTTTTCTTCAGAAACTCCAGCCTGAAATGATAGGAATAGGCCCCTTTATTGCACAAAAAGACACGGCCTTTGCAAATGAGAAAAACGGCTCAGGGGAACTTACAATAAAACTTGTATCAATCTTAAGGCTGATGTTCCCAAAAGCACTTATTCCTGCAACAACTGCCCTGGCAACGCTTCTTCCTGACGGTACCAAAAGAGCACTTCGCTCAGGTGCAAATGTTGTTATGCCAAACCTTTCGCCCGAAAGTGCCAGAAAAAACTATAAAATATATGATAACAAAGCCTACACGGGTACAGAATCTGCCCAGAGGCTATCTGACTTAAAAAAAGAACTTGAAAAAATCGGCCTTGAGATAGAAATTTCAAGAGGCGATGCAAAAATATAATATATATAGAAAACAGGACTGTAAAAAATAATTTTTTACAGTCCTGTTTTAGGGATTAGGAAAAAAAGAGTTGGAATGAGTAAATCGAACTCAAAGCAAGATAAATTCTTGCTTTGAGCGATAGCCCGACGCTGTACAAAAGTACTGCTAGCGGTGAGATTTGCTCATAGCAAAAAGGCACAATTTCGAAGAAAAATGTCTTGAAAAAGATATTTTTCAACCTATTAACCCAAAGTTCAAAGACTAACAAATATTCTCAAAATTTGTGCCAGTTTTATTTTCGCCTTTTTGCGTTCCGGACTTTTTTTACAATCCCTTTTTGGCAGTCTTTTACTGCCATAGGAAAGGGGGATTTTAACTTTTAGGTATATGTATAATGTATTCGTAATATGCGTCAAATTCGTTTTCCTGAGCGTTTGCTTCAATACCGTTTTTTCGCATAATATCAACGGCGTGGCGGACGGTATTTGCAAAAACTCTCACATCTTTAAACCGTATTGTGCAGTTTTCAAAAGGCGACTTCTCGCTCTCCTCTTTGTTTTCAGAAAGCATTTGTTCTACGAGTTCATCAGTTTGTGCAACATTTAAGTTATCGGCCGTTATTTTGGAAAGTGCCTTTATCTGCATTTCTTCATCGTCAAACCTCAAAAGCGCTCTTGCGTGGCGTTCTGTGAGGGAATTTTCCTTTATAATATCTCTTACAAGGCGCGAAAGTTTTAAAAGTCTTACCTTGTTTGCTATAAAACTCTGGGTTTTTCCTATTTTCTTTGCAAGGTCTTCCTGAGTAAACCCGTGTGAGCACAGAAGATTTTTATACCCCTCGGCCTCTTCCATAAAAGAAAGGTTTTCCCTCTGAATATTTTCAATAAGAGCCACAACTGCAGAGTCTGTATCGGAAATCCCGGTTACAATTGCGGGGATTTTCAAAAGCCCTGCAAGTGAACACGCCCTCAGGCGTCTTTCCCCTGCGACAAGTTCATATTCTGTAGGGGAGAGTTGTCTTACGGTTATCGGCTGAATAATTCCGTATCTTTTTATTGACTCGGAAAGTTCTGAAAGCGAGGCATCGTCAAACGAACGTCTTGGCTGGGACGGATTTGCTCTGATGCGGTGAATGGGAATATGAATAAGTGTACCGTTTGCTTTTAATTCTTTGTATTCATCAGTATAAGTTACCGGCAAAACGGTTTTGAATTTTGATAATAAGGCCATAAATTTTACCTCCTCTTTGGTTTTTTGTCTGTACCTTCCTACCAATAAAATTATAGCATTTATAGAGAGATATGTGAAACTCTTTCGGTCGGCACACAAAGACACAAAAAACAATTTCCCGTCTAAATACAAATCACGCCTTGCCGTTTGAAAGGTAATCGATTTGGTTTGTGTCATCTTTTGCGATGAAAAGTTTATAATAAGAACTCTGAGGGTTTAAGAGCATTTTGTTGACAAGGATTTGCGATTGTGCTATTTTATAAAAAGAAAAGAGGAGATACAATGATTATAGATTTTCACACCCATTGTTTTCCCGACCGCATAGCACAAAAAGCCATAGAAAAACTTAAATTTGTGTCGGGAAATCTTGAGCCTTTCTATGACGGCACGGTTTCGGGACTTAAAGACAATATGAAAAAAGAGGGAATTGCGACTTCCGTTGTTTTAAACATAGCAACAAACCCTCATCAGCAAAAAAATGTAAATGATTTTGCTGCATCAATAAATAATAAGAAAGACATTTTTGCTTTCGGCTCTGTTCACCCCGACAGCCCCGATGCTCTCTATGAACTCGAACGCATAAAAGATATGGGACTTCTCGGCGTAAAACTTCACCCCGATTATCAGGGCTTTGAAATAGACGATGAAAAAATGATACCTATATATAAGAAGATTTCATCTCTCGGTCTTATAACTTCATTCCACGCAGGTCAGGACTATGGCTATCCCCCTCCTTACAAGGCTATGCCCAAAGCCTTTTTAAAAGCGCTGGGGCACTTCGACACTCCCGTAATTGCGGCACACTGGGGCGGAGCAGGGGCAGGAGATGATGTTTTAAAGTATCTTTCAGGACAAAATGTTTACTTTGACCTTTCGCTTGGATATTTTATGATGCCTAAATACTATGGGCTCACAATTTTAGAAAAGCACCCGACCGATAAACTTCTTTTCGGCACCGATTCCCCTTGGCATACACCGAGTCAGGAACTTGGTTTTTTGTCATCGCTTTCTCTTTCGGACGGAGAATATGAGAAAATAACATCAAAAAATGCAAAAAAACTTCTTGGTATAGATGAATAATACATAATTTTATGCATAAAATGTATCAATATACATAAAAAATACAGTAAAATGGCACTTTACGATGCATAAATATAGTAAAATTTAAATAAAATGCAAAAATTTTGCATAAAAGTTATTGACAAGAAGAAAATGTTGTGCTAAACTTAGTTTCAAGCAAAGGGGATTTGACTTTTCAAATTCTACATTTAAATTTTAGGAGGAAACAAAAATGAAAAAACTTTTATCACTTGTACTCGTACTTATTATGTGTGTATGCGTATTCGCAGGATGCGCAGGAGACAAAAAAGACGATAACAAACTCACAATGGCTACCAGCGCGGACTTCCCGCCGTATGAATACTACGAAAATGATGAAATCGTAGGTATTGATATCGAAATTATGAACGCTGTTTGCGAAATAATCGGTATGGAACTCGAGCCCCAGGATATGAGTTTTGACTCAGTTATCGGCGCTACACAGACAGGTAAAACTGATATCGCTATGAGCGGTATAACAATTACAGAAGACAGAAAAAATATGATTGACTTCACAATCCCTTACACATCAACTGCTCAGTCAATTATCGTAGCAGCAGATGGCGAAATCAGTGCAAAGGCAGATCTTGAAGGCAAAAAAATCGGTGTTCAGATTAACACAACAGGCGATACACAGGTTACTGAAGAATTCGGTGATGATGCTGTAGAACGTTTCCAGAACGGCGCTCTTGCAGTAGAAAGCCTCAAAAACGGTAAAATCGACTGTGTAGTTATCGACGGCGAAGTTGCAAAAGCACTTGTTGCTGCAAACGAAGGCCTTGAAATTATTGCTGATGCATACTCAATTGAAGAATATGCTATCGCTATCAAAAAAGGCAATACAGAACTTCTTGATAAAATCAACGGTGCTCTCGAACAACTTCTTGCAGACGGCACAATCGATGCAATTATGGACAAATATATTGAAGAATAATTCAGTATAAATTCTGTTATGGAACTTATAAAAGAGGTAGGATTCTATCTACCTCTTTTATAATGTATAATCTAATTTTGAAAGGAATCCGGTAAAATGACATTTAAGGAAAGGTTTTTTCTTAATTTCATAAAAGATTCGCGTTGGCATTATCTTACCGACGGCCTTCTTGTAACCCTTGAGGTTACATTTTTTGCAGTGCTTCTCGGTATTGTGATAGGTGTTATAGTTGCTGCGGTGCGTTCTACACACGATAAACTTATTGAAAACACAAAGTCAAAGTTTTCAAGATTTATACTTAAGTTTTTCAATTCTATTGCCAATGTTTATCTGACAGTAATAAGGGGTACTCCTGTTACTGTTCAACTTATGATTGCATACTACATAATTTTTGTTGCTTCAAACAATAAGATTTTGGTTGCGGTACTTGCATTTGGTATCAACTCAGGTGCCTATGTTGCAGAAATTGTGCGCTCAGGCATTATGAGTATTGATGAAGGACAGTCTGAAGCGGGTAGAAGCCTTGGTTTTAACTATGTGCAGACAATGTTTTACATCGTTCTTCCACAGGCTTTTAAAAATGTACTTCCTGCCCTTGCAAATGAATTTATAGTTCTTCTCAAAGAAACCTCTGTCAGCGGTTATGTTGCTCTTCAGGACCTTACACGCGGCGGAGACATTATCCGCGGAAGAACCTATGATGCATTCTTCCCGCTCCTTGCAGTAGCAGGAATTTATCTTATTATGGTAATGGGCTTTACTAAACTTGTATCCCTTCTTGAAAGGAGGTTGCGCAAGAGTGAACGCTGATTTTTTAATTGAAACCAAAGACCTTTGCAAACACTATAACAAGGGCGTAATAAAAGCACTCGACGGTGTATCGGCAGGTATACAAAAAGGCGAGGTTGTTGTAGTAATCGGCCCTTCAGGAAGCGGTAAATCAACATTCCTGCGTTCTCTTAACCTTCTTGAAATGCCGACATCAGGCAGTATAGTTTTTGAAGGTCACGAAATAACAGACCCTAAAGTGAACATAAACATTCACCGTCAGAAAATGGGAATGGTGTTCCAGCAGTTCAACCTTTTCCCGCATATGACGGTTCTGGGCAATATGACACTTGCTCCTATGAAACTTCTGAAAATGAGCAAGGAAGAAGCGGAGAAAAAAGCACTTGACCTCCTTGACAGAGTAGGCCTAAAAGACCGTGCAAATTCATATCCCTCACAACTGTCCGGCGGACAAAAACAGAGGGTTGCAATAGTAAGAGCACTTTGTATGAACCCCGATGTTATGCTATTTGACGAACCCACATCTGCGCTCGACCCCGAAATGGTAGGCGAGGTATTGGACGTTATGAAAAGCCTTGCAAAAGAGGGTATGACAATGGTTGTTGTAACTCACGAAATGGGCTTTGCAAGAGAAGTTGCAGACCGTGTTATCTTTATGGCGGACGGTAAAATCGAAGAAGAGGGAAAACCCGAAGATATCTTCTCTAATCCCCAAAACCCCAGAACACAGCAGTTTTTACAGAGTATATTATAATAAAAAGAGCCTTGCTTACCGCAAGGCTCTTTTTGAGGTAATAAGTAAGAGGAAATAGTGAATAGGTAATGAAGTTTTTCGCTATGCGAAAAACAACCAAACTTATTACTTCTTCACTATTACTTTTTCCCTCAAAAAAGGGTTTGGCAAAAGCCAAACCCTTTTTTAGTTGCAGTGCTCTGTAAAATATCCGTCAAGACAAAGAAAATATTTATAATCTTTGTTTAAAGTTATTTCTCCAGGGATTTCTGCATCTTTTTTAAATCTTAAAGATGTCAAAAGTCTGTCATCTTCCATATCAGATACCACATATTTTATTCCTGAAAGGTCAAGCATATTTAGAAGAGATTTTCCTATGCCGAATTCGAGATTAAACATTTTATACTCGTCTTTCATTTTTATGCCTGAAAGAACTGCATAGCCGTTTTCTGTAACAACCGCACCCGCGCCGAGCACTTCGCCCGACTCTTGCGCCGACATAACAACTGAATTTTCGGGGAATCCGAAATCTTTATATAAAGAACTGTCCTGAGTTTTTTTAATTTCTATCATTTTACTCCGTCCTGTCTGCATTTTTTAAAATAAGATTTATTTCCGCATCTTTGAGATGACGCCATTTGCCAAGAGGAAGATTGCCAAGGCTGAGTCCGCCCTCGGATATTCTTTTGAGCGCGATAACTTTAAAGCCGACAGATGCACACATCTTTCTCACCTGACGGTTTCTGCCCTCGTGAATGGTCACCAGCAGCCTTGCGCTTTCT
>JAZQDA010000133.1:0-58631 GCA_045546535.1 Clostridia bacterium
ATATATTTCTATCCAATAACTACAATGCTCGAAATTTTTTGAGCCTTCTTTGAAAAAACTTCTCGTAGTCCTCATATTTGTAATTCTGGTTTCAATATAAAATTTTAGATTTCTTAATTCCTGCTTTTCTGTGAGATTTTCTCCCATATTTAGCATTTTCCATAAATCTATCTGTATATCTTCTTTTTCTTTATTCATTCTCCTGCTCCTGTTGCTTTTGCTTAATTTCGCAAAGTTTATCACCATACTCCTGTATGCGTTTATTACATCTGTTTATATCCGCCAATGCACTATCAATACTGCCCTGTATGTTCTGCTCCTCTTTTTCAAAAATCTTTGCCAAATGTTTTTTCCATTTTTCTGATCTCTGTATACCGTGTTTGTCAAAAAGAGCATTTAACTCCATTGTATCCTTATAGTTTGACGGCATATTGCCCTGACAATATTCTCCATTGACATTATTTATTGCTCGGAGTTCTGCCGTTTCTCTGTCCATATAGTGCGGTGCGTTCAAAGGTCTTGTAACATAATAATAACTGTCATTCCCCTCGTAAAATAGTTTTACTTCTCCTGTCTTCAAATTTACACCCACTATGCCGTATTCCAACTCCTGTATAGAGTTCCATTGTGTTACTTGATATTTGTGCAACTTGCCTGTCAATGCTTTTACCAACAATTCTGCATTTTTAACTTCTTTTACCCTGTCATATAGCAACTCATCAATATCCTGCTCTGCAATTTGTTCAACTCTCTGGATATAATAGTCCACCGTTTCTTTATAATTTGCAATTTCTGCCTCTAACTCTTTTTTCTGTCTTTGCAAGTTTACTATTTCATTTGCTACACTCTGCACGGGCGGTCTGGTATATACTACATCAAGCATTACCAGATTATCCGTTACGCATTTTTCTGGGAACATTGTCTGGTAATCTGCGTCTTCATCATCTATACAATTATCCGTATAAACTTCAACAACTTTTTTTACCAGATGTTTGCCATTCACATACTCAACATAACGATATTCGTTGCCGTCTTTGTCATAAACTGTCGTATTTGTTTTTACTTCATCTACTGCCATTTTCTTATATTCCCAATTTGCTTGTATCTATGGTGAACTCACCACTATCCTTCTGGTTTTCCGCATTATAATTGATATTGTCTAATGCCAAGTCAAAATCATCGTATTCTGCGTCTTCAAATAACGAACGGAGTACCATAAAATCGTCTAAAAATGCCTCTATTTTTTTTCCTACCTTCAATGCTTTTGCCGTCTTTTTTGCAGTTTCTATGTCTTCTGCCGTCCAACCAAAAACATTATAAGCATTCATTATTCTGCCAAAATCATCTTTGTCATACGGTGTACTCATATTTGTTGAATTGTCAAAATACTCACTATCGTCAAATGCCTTATCCTTAAACATTTTGTCAAAGTTTATCAAATAAAACATTGTATTTGCACTTACTCCGTGAATGATGTGTGGTATTCTATGCCTAACTGCTCCTATTGTAACTTTCATCTTATTTCTTACTCCTCTTTGCTTTTGTTGTTGTAGTGCTATTCTTTTTTGTCTTTGTCGGTTTTTTTGCCAATACCATACCATTGAGTTTTTTTATTGCCTCTTTGGTTTCAGGTGCGTTAATTCTCGGTACGCATTTCTCTGGTACAAGCAAAAAACACTCACTATCCAATGCTACAAATCTGTATTTTTCGGATTTTCCGCTATCATCAACTATGTTTATCACATTTTTCAACTTGTAAAATTCATTACTGCTAACATTGATGTAGGTATCTCTGCTCAAATACACCTTTGAAACAATATCTGTGATTTTTTCCTTTTCCTTCTCTGCCATTTTCTGCTTTTCTCCTGTCTTCTTTTATCATTTATTTATCTCTCTCCATAAGGAGCGGTGAGGGTTATTACCACCCCCACCTTAACTTATGGGATAAGTTAATACGCATACATTTTTCTGGCTAATTCAAATGCTTTTCTATCAAGCAATTTGCTATCCCCAAACCAAATGCTATTCTGTCTTAATTCTGCGTTTCTGCACCTGTCGTGGCAAAGATAACTATTTACTGCGTTATACATATTCCAAGTTTTTCTCGCAGGCTCTAACTCAAATATCTCTTCCACTCTGGCTAACAATTTTTTGCGTTCAGCCTCAATTTCTGCCTTCTCTCTTGCCTCGTAATCGGTGATAATATTTTCAAGTTTCTGGCTACTGAACACCTGTTTTACATATTTACGCAAATCTTCAACACTTACATCTCTTCTGGTGAGTTCTCTGTATTGCTCAACCGTTGCGATAAACTGTGTATTTACGGTATCCATTAAATCTCTGACTAATTGTAAATTCTCAACTACGGAAGATGTGTGTTTTACCCTAATTAACTTGCTGATGTTTGCACCTTCTGCGTAACTTAATGTATTGTTGCAAACAACTCTTATCGGTGTAAATCCGACTTTTACTGTACTGCTCCCATCGTGTGAGTTTGAGAGTAATATGTAACTCTCAACGGTATCCCCATTTACTACATCTGCCTCTTTGTGTGTTTTCGCAAGTATCCAAACCTTTTTACCATTAAACAAACTGCCTGCGGTTTCCAAACTTGCTAAATCATTTTCCAAAAACGGCTCAAACCACTCAAATGCCTCTGTGTTTTGTAATGGGTGATAAGATTGTCCAACTACTCCCAGAACACTTGTAGTACCTTCTTTTACTACTGCTTGATGTGAAGAAATTGCAATCGGCTCATTTTCGTTTGTGCATAAAGGTCTTAATTCAACCTTCCAATCCAACCCTGCCAATTTGATTGCCTCTCTTACGGTAGGTGCAGTTTCAACAACTGTACCAAGTTTGTGCCAAGGTTTTTCCTTAACTGAAAACATTGTGTCCTGTTCTAAAATTCCGTGTGCCATAAGTTTCTCCTTTTCTTTTGTTTTACTACTGTGCTACACTACTTAAATTTGGTAAGCCAAAATTTGTATATCTTAATTAAACTCCTAAAATAATAATTTGTCAATAGTTTTTTTATAATTTCTTAATATTTTTTTTTGAGAATTACCTCAAACTCGTTTCTGCTATTAAAATAAGCGAATATGTCCGACTTATCTATGACCTTCTCTGCGATATATTCATCTGTTCTGCATAAAAATCTCTCTGCAAATTCTCTGCTTGTAGTCCAATTCCACTTCTCCTCATCTGCCTTCTCCCTGCAAACACGGTATATTGTAACTTTTTTCGGAAGTTTTTTGAGTGCCTGCCTGTCGGAAGATTTCATTATTTTATGTTCCCTGCCTCTTCCAGAATTGAAAAATAACTCTGCCCATTTGTCGTTGCATATACCTTTATCAATCCATAATGCTCGCAAAATTGTCCAATAGTCGTTATCGTCTAATTTTTCCTGCAACTTCTTGAAATAATATATTCCCCTGCGTTCTAACTCGTTAAACTCCTGTTGTGTTATCATTATCGCCTCTCCTGTGTTTTATCATTATTTTCAAAGTGTTTGTTTTCTGCATATCTCGCATATCCAATAAGAATTTCAAATCATCTGGTTTATCTTTATATCTTCCCATTCTTATACTTTGCAAAATACCCAACATCTCCTCACACTCTTTGCAAAAATATTCTGCCTCATTGTTCAATTCGTATATTTTGTCGCTATATACCTTTTCATTTACCCTGCGGACTAAACTGCATACCAAACTCCAAGACGGTGTATTTCTGCTTTGCAAGGGTGCAACAATTCTGGTATTGAATTGTCCGTCTTCAAAATTGTACTCCATAAGTCCTGCCCACATTGGTATCTCTTCTGGGTTTAGCATACCCTTTGGGGCAACATAATAGAAATTTGAGGAATACAATCTCGCACCCCTCTGTTTTGCCTCATCTTTTATATCTCGTAAGAAATCTCCTCTTGACACTTTTATCTCAAATGCCGTTGTATAATTGCCCTTTTCGGAAGAAATCATAAACATATCTATCCTGCGTTGAGCAATATCGGAATATCCGCTCCCCAATCTCAACTCTGGGAATATTACATTGCTCCTGCTATTTCTCTCATATCTTTTTGTCAATGCCTGCAATATTATCTCTGTCTTTTTTGCGTCTGATATTTTTTCTGTCTTTGTCATTTTTTCGTTATCTCCTCAAACTTCTTTTTTACTCCGTCAAATACCCTATTTGCCTCTGCGTCAATCCTATCGGCAAAATCTGGGTTTATATGCCTGCAAGCCAACAATGGCTCTGTCCTGCTCATTCCAAATTGTCTGCAAATATCTGGTTTTCTCGGTGAGCGATAAATATTACAACTGTATTTTTCTCTGTCTAAAAACACGCACATACCGTCTTCTGCAATCGCAGTAACAAATTGTACTCCCATTGCTTTGAACTTCTTTATCTCGTAATTTTTCTCGTATGCCAAATGTTTTATCTGCATAAACTTATGGTACTCAAACGGTACTATACCGCAACAATCTGCTTTGCACTTGCCTTCTGCAATCAATCTGGCACAATCTGGGTTTGTGTTAAACATCTTCTAATATCCTCTTTATTTCTTTTCTGTCTTCTGGTGTTAATTCTGCCCAAAGTCTATTTATCAATCCTGCTATACCGTCTGCAATACAATTTGCCTCTATATTGTATAATGGCGGTTGCTCGTGAGAAAATTCTGTTATTCCTACTGCCTGAAATAAAAAATGTGGCATATTTAATGGTTTATGACAAATGCCAAAATAATCCACTATATCTAATTTTGCGATTAACTCTAATAACTTTAACTGATTTTTTGAGGGAAAAATCGGGGAAAAAATCCCGTTTTCTGTCTGGTCGCAAACTGCCTTACCGCAAATTTTACTCGGACAGGTTTCTTTTGTCTGTTTTGTACTGCTCGTACCACATCGGCACTCGTATTTTTTCATCAACTCAATGCCTGCATTTTCAAACATTTTTACTATTTCATTCATTAGTACCTGCCTTCCAAAAATCTTGCCGTACCTCTTGCAAATTTACGGTACATTTCTCTACCTAAATCTTTTCTCTGATCGTCAGAAGAAACACTAACAAAATTAAAGAAAAATAAATACAACATTGCCTCTAAATATGTCATATCCGTTTCTTTTGCATATCCTTCTATGCGTGCCTCTGTCCAATGTTCAAATACTTTTTTCTCGTCAATCTCAATTATCATTTTTTCGTTGCTCCTGTTTTTCTGCCTCTGCGATTTCCTGCTCCGTAGGTCGCCATTGTGCCTTATTAAAATGCGTCTTATTCCACTCTGCTTTTAATCGCATTAACTCTGCCTGTGATAACTTCATCATATCTATATTGTTCTGCAAACAATATATCGCAAATTCAAATGCGTCTTTTCTTTTACTGCCGTTATCCTTATTCAAATATATGTTTACCTTTTGCATTTCAAATACCTTTCATAACACATTTTGCAAAATTGCTTTGTAGAAAGTTTGCGGAATAAAAAAGGTGCAAGCCGTTTTACCTTCTCTGTGGTAATGTGGCTATCACTCCCTAAATAATTCCTGTGGCACTCTGAACACAAACTCACCGCCATATAATCTGGTGTTTTTGCTCCCAATCCTGCCAACTCTCTATCTTTCAAATGGTGTGCCTCGCTATGATATGCACCGCAAATAATACACGGTTGAGAGCGGACATACCGCAAATAACTCTCATCTCTTTCACGGAATTTTGTTTGCTCAACTTCTGCAACATACTCTGGGTTAAGGTTATTCACCCATAGAAATCTCAACTCTGGTTGCAAAGGTATTTCGTATTGCTCACAAAAGGTTATAACCTTCTCTATGAACTCACTCATCTCTTGCACACTCATCATTGATATTCTTTTCGTGATTTCAATGGTCTTCCCATTCGGTGATATTAACTCTTCCTTACTACTACACTCAACATATAGCAATTCTTTGATAATATCCTTTGAATATTCCTCACCATATATCTCTTTGAAGTGTACCTGTATTGCCTCAACAATTCCCCCGAAGAAATACCCCAACTGCGACCTCGTTTTTTCTCGGAAGGAGAACTCCCAAGACAGATTTATAGATCTGTCTGGGTTTTTCTCCAACTCTGCCTTAACTTCTGCAAAAATGTTGATGAGTTTTTTTAAGTTTGTAACTACATATTTTGCCATTATTTTCTCCTGCCGTTGTTAGTTAAAATGGTATCTCATCTTCACTTATCTCATCTGGGATTGATGAATACTCTGCGTCTATGACGGTGTTTTCATCTTCTGGGTAATCTGCATTACCGCCCAAGTCTTCTGCCTGTGTTTGAGTTTGTGTTTGTGTTTGTGCCTGCGTTTGCGGGGTTTGTGCGGTTTCTCCGTCTTTTTTCTGTTGCATTAGTTCAATGGTTTTTGCTAACACATATACTCTCTTAACCTTTGTGCCGTCTTCCTTCTCGTACACACTTGTTACAAGACTTCCACTAACACATACCTTCATACCTTTTTTGATATAATCGCCCATTTTGTTGAAGGTTTCTATATCTACCCAATCAGTTACTTCCTGCTCGGTTTTCTTATTCCACCTGCCAACTCCAATACAAAATTTTGTAACCTTACTGCCACTCTCAAATTCCCTTTGCTCTGGCTCATTTCCTACATTACCTACTAATGTGATTGTGTTCAAATTACTCATTTTTTCGTTCTCCTATCTTTTTATTTTCTGCCTGTATCACATTTTGCGGACTTTATTTCCGCTTTTAACTCTTCTAATCCTTTAACGGCTAACCTATCTGCCGTTTCATTGAAAAGGTCGTTATTGTGTCCTTTTATCCAATTAAATTCTATGGTATTTTCGCCAATCTCTCTGACATACCAGATGATTTTCTCCCACAATTCTCTATTTGCAACTGCCTGTCCTTTTGAGTTTCTCCACCCATTCTGCTCCCATTTTAAGTACCATTTGTCCTTCATACAATTTACAATGTACTTGCTATCGGAAAGAATATACAATCTCTCAAAAATATCCATTGTTGTAAAAAAGAATATAAGACCTTCCAATACTGCCCTCAACTCCATACTGTTATTGGTTGCTCCTGCCTCTCCGCCATATCGGGTTATCTGCTTGCGATAGCCACCGTCTTTGCCTTCGTCATACCTATCGCAAACAAATGCCCAACCGCCTATTGAGTGGTCTGTACCGTTTCCTTGACACGCACCGTCAGTATAGATATAGGTATTCCCTTTATAGTGCGACATTCCATTTACCTCACGATTTTTCCACATCTGATATGGTTTTCTAACACAAAATTACGCATTAACAGTCTTTGCTCTGGTGTAACTTCCACCCAAAATTCAATTCGCTCTAATTTTGGTATTTCGTTTTCGTTTTTTGTTTCATCAGCCAACGCAGGCGGAATATCTTGCGGAGTTTCTGTGCCTTCTGGTATATTTTCCTCTGGGATATTTTCAGCCCCTCTTAAATCGCATTCTACATCGTCTGACGGAATTTCTAAAACTTCTGGTACAACTTCCTGTGCCTGTGCCTGTTTTTGTTTTTCTTTTTCCGCCTCTAATTCTTGACGCAATCTCTCTGCCTCTTTTTCTGCCTCAATGCGTTTTGCCTTCTCCCTGTCAAATTCCATTTTGTTACGCATTACCGCACTCATATCAAAGCATTTTAGATAAATGTTTTTCAAAGGAATAACGAACTCATCATCAAAACTACTAATGATTTCTAAATCCGCAGTAATTTTTTTGAAAAATCCGTCAATCTCACCCTTAATCTTATTCATACTGTATGTTTGGTTTGTCCACTTCGGATTAAATACCTGTCTGATGTCAATATCTAACTCTGCCTGTGCCTTAACTTGATTGAAATACTCCGTAACTTCTGCCTGCTTTTGCTCTGCTTTTTTCTTTTCAATCTCTTTGATAGCATTGTCAATCTTGACTAAATGCTCGTCAATCATCTTTTCCAATGCGTCTGTGTAATTTGCCTTCAAATCGTTGTATGGTTTTAACTGTGCGTTTCTTACCTCACTCAACCGTGCCTGCAAATCCTTTTTCATTGCGTTTAATTCCGCACGGGATTTCTTTGCCATTGACATATACTCCTCTGTTACGAGAAGATTGTCATACTTCTTTAACTCTGTGGCTAAATAGTTTTTTACATCTTCATAATTTACCTTATAGACCGCTATTGCGTTTGTTTCATTGGTAATTACGATTTCGGTTTCTTTTGTTTTTTCATCTGTCATTTTCATCATCTCCTATTTGTCATTTTATCGTTATTTTCTTACTTCTATTACCCAAGATAATGCGTCTATCCATTGCCATAATTTAATCTGGTCTAACTCTGACGCATTATCCTCATCGTCAAGTGCCTTTATTGCCCATTCTAATCGTTCTTTTATTTCGTCTTCTGTTTTCATAACTTACCTGCCTCTTAAAATGGGAAATCATCTGCTACTGCCGTTGCCATTTCTTTTGCGGTTTCTGGTTTCTGAATTGCATTATTGAAGAATTGCTCTGTTGCCTCTTTGATATTCTCAATCTCTGGGCATTTGTGTTCTACTTCTGCCTCTGCCTCTGCCTCTGGCTCAATATACTTCTCCTGCTCCTCTAATCCTTTACCGCCCAAAATGCGTAACCCATTATCAAGCATATCCGCTCCTGCCGTTACTCCTGCGTCAAATTTTGCAAATAGTTCTTCATCTGGGTAAAATCTCTCCATATAAAAACTCGGTTTGAAGTTTGGATTGTACCCAAAGTAATCGCAAGCACTTGCACCTGTTACCCACATTTGATACTGCATTTGTTTTACATATTTTGGATCTACCTTCCCCGATAAAATTAACTCCAAAAATACTTTATCATCGTGGTTTTTAATCTCTAACAAGATGTCTTCTTTGCCGTTTTCTGTTACCAAGCCGTCTGGTGAACACCCGACATACTTCCTGCTCGTTACTTCAACAAATCCGACTTCACGAACACTATTGCCTGTTTCAAATTCGTACACCATTCGTGCCTGTGCCTCGTAATCGTTACCCCTTTGCATAGCAGGGTTTTTATACTTCCCTGTGTACTCATCATATTGCTGACTGCTATAATGCCCTGCCAATAACTCTGTGCATAAAGTTTCAAGACCTTTGCCGTTAGTGGCTATCTCACTTGCTTTGCTTGCCGTGAATTTCAAATCACGAATAGCGAACCATTCGGGAGTTCCCTGTACTATTTCATCTGTTGTGTAAATTTTAATATCTTCTCTCATCATAGTTACTTATTCTCCTCTGCTTTTTTGCTCTTTAACTCTGCCTGTCTTTTCTGTATATACTTCAAAAGGTCTGGTACTTTTGCACATTTTTCTTTATTATCGTTATAAAACTTGCGAAGTACTGCTAAATCGTTGATTTCATCAATAGCACCTTTGTCCTCTATACTTATGCCCTGTGGGTTTTCAATATCATTTTCGGTTGCATTATCCGTTGCCAAAATATTCTGGTAAATATCTTGAAAGTGTAAACTACAAGCCGATTTAATAACCGTCTTTAAGCACATTGCTTTGTACCATTCCTTCCAAATTTTATCGGTTTTTGCAACTTTTCTGCATTTTTCAATGTCCTGTTTGCCCATTGTCGTTACAAATTCACCCCTGCGATTTTTGATAACACAATATCCGCCAATAATATCATCTTCCTTCTGGTCGAACGGATTAGCAATTTCGTGCGTGTAAACTACCTTACCGCTCTGCTTTGCAAAGTGAAACACATCTCCTGCGTACACTAATTGGTGGTCTATAATGCTCTCTGGGTACTTAATTAAAAGCATATTTTTATATGCCTTATAATTGTAACTAATGCCTCTGTTATCAATAGTGATATTCTCACCGTCAATAAATAATCCGTCTTTTGCAACTTGCTTAAAAAGATACACGAGTTTATCTGCCTTCCAACTCTGTATCCAAGTGTTTACGATTTTCTGCTCTTTGTCTTTTTTGAGTAATAACCCTGTGCAGTATGTTGCATATTTTTCAACTACCTCTGTATCGTAGTCTTTGAGTGCCTGCGTAATCTCTGCTTTTTGAAATGTCATTTTTTCGTTCTCCTATCTTGTAATTGTCATTCATCATCTTTAATTGTAATCTCTGGGTATGTCATTTTCGGACACACCCAAAGATTTTTCTTTTTCATACGCACTATGCCTGTGGCATAGGTTTCAATCTGCCGTATTCATCAAAACACCCTGCACGGTCAAACTCGTTATATGCCTGCTCTGCCTCTATAAATGCAGGAATATTAACTCCGCCTTCCAATGCCTGTTGTTTTTCAATGTCTTTTGTTGCAATAGCAATAAATTTTGCTTTGTTTCTGTTTCTGACTTCTGCGTAAAATTCGTTTTCCATAAGTTTTTCTCCTTCTTTTCTTGTAGTAAATTGCCAAAAATCTGTTTTTTGATAAGTCAATTATGCTCCAAAAAATAAAAAAAGTCAATAGTTTTTTTATATTTTTTTAATAATTTTTTTTTAGCATACTCCAAATCTATCCAAATCAATATTTAACGAATACACGGCAAAATGTGTACTGCCAAATCTACCCTTAATTTTTACATCTTCTGTTTTGATGTCGTATCCGTCTGCCTTCAATCCGTATATTCTGGCAGGCAAATTTGCAATACCTAACTCTGCTATTGCGTCAATATACTCTGACTTTGGTTTTCTACCCCCGAATAGATTTGTACTGTTTTTTCTCAACTCTAAATAGTATGGCAAATCTATCTGTGTAACTTTTTTGCCTTCTTTTAGCACCTTCAATAATCGTGCCTTCTGTGTTTGTTTGTCTTCATAACCGTTTTTCATCATCTTTTCATCTCCTCTTTTGTTGTTAGTTCATCATTTTTTGTGCTATTTCTTTATTTTGCTCATTGCTTGTTACTGATAAAAATAACTGCAATATCTGTTCTTTTGTCATAGTTTCTGCAAATGCGTGTATGGTACTTTTTATAAGATTTTCCTTATACAATACATTTTGCATATACTGGTCTTCTGCTTTTTTGCTCTGGTAATACTCCGTATTATTGTCTTTGTCGTATGTATCGCCTGTCATATTGATTAAATACTCAATTAACTCGCTTGCCTGCTCCTCATCAAGATGTTGTGAACTGCCGACACCATATTTATTCTCTAACAATTCACGATACACTTCATCTTTTATACCGTGTTTGCTCAAAAGAGTATGTATTTTCTTTGTCTGCTCTGGTGTTATTCCGTACATTATTGCTCCTCTCCTGTTTTTTCATCACTACTACTGCTTTTTAACCATTCTCGTAACTTGCCGATAAACTTCTCGCTATCTTCCACCGTGATTAGTCCTTCTTTGTAATACCAGAGAAGGTATGCAAAAACTTCCTCACGAAATCCTTTTGCAATCTTTTTGCGGTTATTATTATCTGCCTTTGCTATTAGTGTCATTAAACAAGCGGTAAAATTTGTTCTACCCTGTTGCCACCCGATAACTTCACCCAATGCCCAATGCAAATAACCTTTGTCAATGTGTGTTTTTTCTCCATACAAATTAACCTCAATGAAGTTTTTTGTTACCTGTGTTACTTCGTAATCTGTGTTTGTCATTTCATCATCTCCTATTTTCTGCTTACCTATTCTCTGCTTGCAATCTGTCTGCTAATCTTTTTATTTTGAAATGTATGTTTTTGCCTACTGCCGTTGTATTTTTGTGTATTATTTCCAACTGTTTGAGCATAATATACACATCTGCCATTTCTTCTGCAATATCTTCTGCACATTTTGGATTGTCTGGTTTTCGGAAGAATTTAACTATTGCCTTCTGCAACTCTGATAACTCCTCAATGGCTACTAACTGTTGCTTATCCTCTCCGTAGGTTATAATTGCCTGTTTCAATGTCATTCTCTGGATATTGTTTATCATCATTCTGTCTTTTCTCCTGTTTTCTTTTTTTGTATGCCTCTGCCTCTGCAATAATCTCTGGGTTTATCTCAAATCTGTCGCAAACATAAGATAGTCGTATATCCGTTGCCTCACCCCTGCTCGTACCCAACAATTTGCACTTATAGTAATTTTTCTGGTGATATGGATCGTGGTCTAAAAATTTACACTTTGCACACATTCTGCCGTCTTTATTGTGGTTTACCGCTTTTTGATAATGATTATCAATTTTGAATTTTTGGTACACACTCAACTTATTGTACTGCTTTGCCTGCTCCTGTGCCATTACCGTCTGGGTAATATCCTCTGGTGGCATATCTGGGAATATTTTCATCTGCAAGCGGACTTTACTATCTGCCATTGTTCAACTCCCACGCAATACATTCTGCCTTCCAATAATCACCGTCTTTGCATTTTTCTATCGCCTGCCATTCTTTTGTCTTCTGTATGCTCTGTGCGTCTTCCAATGCTATCTGGTACTGTCTGATTTGTGCGTCTTTTCCTGTTATATTGCCACTCATTGCCATATAGCACCACGCATAACCTAAAAATACCCCGATAATAATTGCTGTTATCCAAGTGAATACCCCTGCACTTTGGCTATCCAAGCACATAGATTGTATGAACTTCTCTTGCTCTTTGTCATTCGCCAAACATTTTTCATAGTTCGAACACATACTACATACGCACATAAAATCCTTACTCACCGCCTTCTGCATTTCTTTTGTCATTACCATAATTACTCAATCTCCTCTGCTTTTTGTTTTCTCATACTCTCTGCCTTAAATACGACCTTCTCCAATGTTTCAGAAAATCTATCAAATATTGCCTCAAACTCTGGTATATCCTTTACCCTCAACACATTCTCTGGGTTTGCCATTATGAAAAATGTCGTACAGTTATTATACAATCCGTCAAAGAATAAAAATACATTTTCCAATCTTTTATCCGAGTATTTTTCTCTGCCGAAATCGTCAATAAATATTGCGTCTGCCTCTAACCACTTCTGCATTAAATCATCAAATGTGATCTTGCTCCCTTCTTTGTATGTTGCTTGCATTTTGTTGAGATACTCTGCCATTGTGAAAAAATAAACATTTTTGTATCCCATATTTACCAATTCTTTTGCTATGCAACTGCCCGATGTTGTTTTTCCGTTGCCCACTCCGCCATATAGAAACATACCTTTTGTTTTTCTCGGTTTGAAAATTTGTACCCACCTAACAAACTTCTCTTTATGCTCGCAAGTCAAATTTCTCAATCTGTGTCCTAACTGTCTTCTGGTAAATCCTGCCTGTTTATACTGCCTACGGAGTGCCTTAAATCTTGCCAAATTCTTTTTGCGTTGCTCCTCTGCCTGCTCCATATCTGCCACACAACTGCAAGTATCCACCCACAAAGTTATCGTATGTTCTCCTGTGCCTATGGTCTTTTTTTCCTTTGGTTTGCCACAATACTGACAAACTCTTTTTTCATCATCTTTTTTTTCTGCCGTCTTTGCCATTCCTAAAATGCCTCACTAACTTTTCTCAAAATTGAACTCTTATCCTCTGTCGGTTTGGTAGTGTATCCACTTCTGCTACCACCACCGTTCTTTTCCTCAAAAGTTTTCTGGTACACCCAATTATGTTTACCCAGAACTGCATAATGTGATTTGTATTTTTTCCCACTACTTCCGATATAACTGCTTAATATCTCAATAGCCGTTTCAAACTTCTCTTTGTACAAGTCCTTCAACTTTGTTATCTCATCTGGGGATAAAATTACATTATTAAATTCACCTAATGTTACTGCCTCTGGTTTTTCTTTTTTCGGTTTTTTTGGTTTTTCATCTTCTTTATTAGAAGTAATATTATTATCCTTATCTTTATCCTTATCCTTATCTTTATTCTGTGCAGTTACATTGTAACCGTTACCTAACCCTTCCGTAACTGTTTCAAAATTCAAGCACTCACCGTCTTTTCCGAGTATGCCATTTTTTTCAAGAATTTTTATTACTCCCTTATGTACTGAAAATTTTGGATTTAATTCATCTAAATTAACTCCATACTGAAAAGAAATAAAATCCGTTAAAAAGAATTTTCCATTTGCAAGTTTTACCACCTGCTTAATTGCGAGCAAATCGTTTTCTGTAATCTCTGCTCCAATCAAAAATTGCATAATTTTGTAGTTTGCCTCAAAAACTCCTGCACAATCGCAATTATCAAATAAATACTGCACTAACAGTTTGTGCGTCTGGGATAAATTGCAATACCACTCTTTATGCCAAATCTCTGTGTCGTGTAATCTCTTTGCCATTGTTTTCCCCTCTGCTTACCTACTTTACCGTTACCTTTACTTTTGCCTTACTGCCGTATCCTTTGCCTTTTAGTGAAATATCATTCGCTCTCAACAATTTCAACAAAGTAGGCTCGGAGATGTTTAACTCTCTCGCTAACTCCTCATTATTAGAGTTCAAATACTTTTGCTCTAATTCTGCTCTTGTAATTTCAATCATCTTCTTTACTTCACCTTCCTTTTGTTTCGTTTCCTTTGCCCTGCCAGAAAAAAGGGATATTATCCCTTCTCTCTGGTGATTTAATCGTCTGTTATATTAAACAAACGAGGTCTGCCAACTTTTCTTTTATATCCTGCATTTCGCAAGTATTTCCAAATTGTTGTGTAGGAAGTGCCGAACATATCAGCAATTTCCTGTATGGTGTTGCTTTTTGCGAGTTTTAATAACTCATCTTTTGTAATGTTTTTCATTTTTGCCATAATGTTCTGTTCTCCTGTCGTTCTTTATTATACAAAAAATATTAAAATTTTACAATAAAATTATTAAAAATTATTAACTTTTTGTAGTACCGAGTAGTTTTATGCCATTGCCTGTGATACTAAATTGCATATTATACTTGAAATACTTTTCTGCACCTTCTTTGATTTCATCATCAAATTCTCTGGCAATATCTTCTGGTTTGTTTATCCACCCCAAAAGTCTGCTGACTTCTACATTCAATGCCTTCATAAATTCTTTATTGAATTTCAAATGTGTGTTACCGTTTTTATAAATTCTGAAATCGCAAAAAGTTTCTCCGCTTTTCAAAAGAATTGTATATTTTTTGCCATAATCCTTTGGTACATCTCTAATTCCGACTTCAAAATTCAAATTATTGGCTATCGTACAAATGTCGTCAATAGTTTGCATTGCTTTCCATTTGTCTATCTCTTTATCCCAACTGTAATAATTGCTAAAACTCAAATTATCGCAAATAATACGGTAATCTAATGTATAATGGCTATTCTCATCGGCAAATCTCCAATTTTTAGTACCAATTCTGTCGTTGCTTTTGTATGCCCTGCAATTTTCTGGTGAAGATAAAGTCTTGAAGAACTCTATCATCTGGTCGTTGTAATAATTATTTGCGTTTTTTATTACCCAAATTATCAAACTGTAAATATTCTGTATCGTAAAATCTACCGTTTGCAAACTTTTGAACCTGTTAAACATCTTCTCTCTGGTCTTTGATGTCAGCCTGCTTGTAATCTCATCTAACTCGTCAAAAACTATTTTCCAATATAATGTTTTCAATCCCTGTATCCGTTCTTTTAATGCCTTCTTGACGGCTGATTTTTGTATGTTGATACTCTCTAAAATATCAACATCAAGTCCACTTATCGCTAAAAAATGCTCGTAGAGTTTTCTTTGCTCTGCCTCGTATAAATTTATCAGCATTTCACCTTTATTTTTTCCGCCAACTAATTCGTTTTTAATGTCTTTTTCCTTCTCCTCTTCTACTTTCCACTCTGATTTTTCTTCCTTATCTCTCATCTTAAAAGTTTCATCGAACCAACGGTCAAACGCACTATCAGTAGGTACTTTTGTTTTATCAATGAAAACAACATCTACTTTTGCTCTTGCAGATCTCTCTGCGTTCAAAAAATCAAATGAGCCGATTGCCTCTGCCTGTACTCCGATAGTTTCAATAGTTTTTTGTATTTCTGCGTCTTCCTTCCACCGCTCTGGGATAACTAAATAAATGTATTTGCAATTACTCTCCGCAATTATTCTTTTTGTCCATTCTGCGTATGCTGAATACGGTGGATTACAGAAAATTAAGTCCATTTCTTTATCTACTAATGTGTTATCGTAAAAATCTGTTCCAAGAACTATTGTTTTTTTGTCTAATTGTTGCAAAAGTATTTTAGATTTTTCCATAACAAAATATTCTGAAATATACCAATTTCGTGCATTTCTTATTCCGTTATCGTAACTGCCGTCTGGTCTTTTACTTGCATTTTCCTTCCACAATTCTCTTTCGTGGTGTAAATCTTTAATATGTTTTCGGAAGTTTTCTGTACCGCAACCAATATCAAGCACTTTGTTAGCATAATGTTCAATTTCCCAATGGCTATTGATATGCTCGTGTATGCAGGCAATTATTTCCTTCGTAGTAGGATAAAATTCATAGTCCTGCTCCTGCTCTTTTAATTCCAATACTAATTGTGTTGTTTCTGTATTGCTCATTTTGTAACCCTCACTATTCTGTTGTTTGCCCAAGTACAATTTTTGTAGGTTTTATTGCCTACTGTGATATGAAAAATATCCCCTTTTATGCCGTGAACATCATACCATTCTGTATGTTCAAGTTTGTCTGGGTTACATATTTGTGTCAAATACATACTTTTATCAAAATATTCCCATTGTGTTGTGCAATAACAATCTGCACCCCTTCCTGTATATTTCAACATTTTTCCTGTATCTTCATAAGTAATTTTTGTTTTATAATATGCGTCTGCATTTTTGTAATTATCTTTTCTTGTCATAATTTCCAAAAAGCCGTCTGTTATGCAAAGTCTAAAATTTTGCACCTCACACATTTTGCACCCTTTGTTATCTCCATTTTGGTCTATATCATAGACACCACATACTATTTGTATGTCTTCTCTGTTTAATCCACTATTGTCGCAATATTTTACGAGGTCTTCTAAAGTATATCCGCCTCTCCAATATGCTTTGTCTTTACCGTTCGCTACTGTCGTCATAAATATATTCTCCTATAAGTAATATTGTGCCTTTGTTTGCGTCTATTGCAACTTGGTATAATTCTGCCTCGTGATTTCCGCAAACATCACTAAATCTCACTTCTGCCTGTTTGGGAAGTTTTCGCAATTCGTCAATTATCTCCCCTGCCGTGAGTGTTCTCGTAATTTTTTCTTCATCATCTTTTTGTTTTTTCATCATCATTTCCTTTGCCGTTAGTTTTTCTGATTTTGCTCTTTTTGTTTCTGGGTGAGTGCCAATGCCTGATAGAACATATTATTTATCAACTGCAAATCTGTTATATTAACGGTTTCTGCTACCGAACAAATAAAACTGTTCATCGCCTCTGGGTTTTTCATACATTCATAAGCAACTGTACTTGCAAATGATACTCTGGTTTCTGCCAACATCGTTATTCCCCTTCTACCTTTTTACTCGTACTCGGTTATGGTGTACTTTTCTCTAGTGAGTAAATTCACCACTCCCATATCTATCATATCATAATATCTATCATCATCTATCTCTCTCCATTCGTGCCTGCTCCTCACTACGCACGGAGTTATGCCGTCAAACACGATATGCCCTTTATCTCGTAACCATTTCATAAACTTTTCAACACGGTTTCTGTTTCTCCAACTCAACCGCCAAATTATTCTGCCTAAATGGTTTCTTACCTTATACTGCCACATTGGTACTCTGCTCATTATTCCTGCTCCTCTAACCACTTATCAATATCACCTTCGTAATCATCGTCAATGATTTCTTTTACTTCGTTCAATCTGCTTAACTGCTCTGTCAGCATTTTTTTCAATGCCTTCTTTTCATCAATAGAAAGGTCTTTGAGTTCTCCCTCATTGTACCCTTCCAAAGTTTCAATACAATCCTCTAAATCAATAACTGTGTTATGAAATCTGCAATAACTCATATTTGCCATTATGCCTGTTCTCCTGTAATTACTTCTTCTGCCTCTTTTACCCAATATTTTTTTGCAAAATTCCAAATTTTTTCAATGTACTTTTCGTTAAACATTTTTGTTGTCCAAATTTCTTTTTCGTTGCCATTTTCTGTGTAAATGGTTTTTACAAGTGTTAATTGTACTCTTTGTTTTTTCATAAGTTTGCTCCTATCTTTTTTATTGGTTTGCCAAAAATCAAAAAATGATTTCAACCAATTATGCCTCTAAAAAAATAATTTGTCAATAGTTTTTTAATATTTTTTTAATATTTTTTTATAACAAGATTTATAACAAGATTTATAACCGCACGGCAAAACGACCGCTATATACAAGCGGTCATAGGTGGTGCATTCCCACGAGTTCCGAACGGTACTCCCCTTTATAGCAATCCTTCTGCCTTAACAAATGAGTGTTAAATATCTGGGTAGTACTCCCCAAATATATGCCCTTTTAGGATAGAAAATGCCTTTTCCAGAGCCTCGCCACTACTGTTGAATATTATTGTACCATAACTGCGGAATATTCTGCAACTGATCTGCCTCTTTTGCGTATCTTCTTAACAACTCCAAAAATAACCTATTAGCAATTATTCTTTTCTCTGTACTGTCTTCTCCGTAATCTGTTCGGAAGTGTGCTAACTCTGCCTCATTCCTTCTCTCAAACTCTACCCTGTTTTCTGCCTTCTCCTCTGGGGATAAATAATCATCAATATCATCAAAATAGACCGTAATAAAATATCTTTGCTCAAAGACATAAATCTCCCAAATACTTCTGTTTTTGTCCTCTCCCTCATACTGAAACACTTTTCTTTTGTGCTTTATGTACTCTTTTAGGAATATTTCTTTGTAAATTTTATCATACACTAACGCACCCTCTAACTGTTCAAAAATAGTTTAGCAAAAATTTAATAATTTGTAAAAGTTTTTTAAGATTTTTTACAAAATCCGATAGAAAAGAACACTTCGGAAGGGTTGCCTAACCCTTACGCAACTGTTCAGAATAAGGATATGGATAAGAATTAGAATAAGAATAAAGATAAGAATAAAAATAAAGAATTATTAACTATATCACTTTTAACTGTATCATTAGTGATACAGTAAAGAAAAAGCAGGGAATTTTGCCTTTCAATTCTCTGCTTTTCTTTTGTTTGTCCATAGTGTCCGTTTTAATAAGGAGTATTATTATGAAGAAAGAAGTTTTGCCTATGCCTACCTACTACCCTGTAAATACCTCTAATTCGTTTGGATTGCCGTTTGATGAGCCGAACTCATCAATATGCACCCAACCGTCTTTTGTACTTTTCCTGCTCTCAATTCTGCTTACCGCTCTCAACTTGCCTGCCTTTTTGAGTGCCTCAATATCCGTGTATAATTTGTAATTGCTGTACGAGGAGTGCATATCTACCGCCTTCCCCATACAATGTGCTGAACAATATAATGTGGTTTTACTTTTAACCAATGGATCTAAATTGCTCCTCAATCCGCATTGAGTAAATTGTTTTCCGCCAAATACCCAATCATTGATTGTTATTCCGTGTCCGTGATACTCACGAATTGTGTCAAAATCCTGTTTCAAATCATTGGAGAAAAATCTCCACGCAAATTCTCCGTACCTCTGGTAAACTTGCGGACTTACTAATTCCTGTATCTTGAAGTGTTTGCACTTATAAATACTCATCTGTTCTGCTTGCTCCTGCTTACTGGTGTTTGGTTGCATATTCTGTGATGATTATATCGTATATTTTATCCGTTTTATCCTTAATATCATTTACACTATCATTAAGTGCAGTAACTTCTGTCTTGGTAACATAATCCTTTTTTATGTCTTCCAAAATCTCTCTATGTTTCTTCTCTAATTGCTCTGGTGTTACGAAAATCCTATTTTGTACCAAAAACATCACAACTATTACAATATACGGTGCGAATGCTTGAAGTGTATTTGCGTCCATTCTGTTCTTCTCCTGTGGGTTTATCTGCCGTCTTTGTCCTGTATGGTGGTAACTTTTTGAACAACTCCTCATTATGTTCAAATTTGCGGAATGTGATGTTTTGCGGACTTGCAACTGTTGTAATCTTTGGTACAATCATAATTCTATCGTATTCCCCTTTGCCCATTTGCTCAATTTAAAGTATATCCCCATTGTAACATACTTTTCAAAAAAAAGACTTCTGGTACTCTTTTCCTTTACCACAAGTCTTCGGTTTTACTCTCTAATTCTGCATTTCTGCTTGGTTTTGATGATGAAAAAACTCTTACGGAGTTTTCTTTATGACACTTCGGATTATATAAAATCGTAATGTATTTTGTCAAGTGTTAATTTTCCGTTATGAGATTTATCTCCTAACCACCACCCGATGTTAAGATATACCCCTGCTCCGATAACTATTTGCTTATATTTACTGCTGATTTCGCAACTTCTTAACATTTCGTTAAATAATCTATTGCACTCAAAGAAATTTATCGGCTGAATATTTAAGTACATTTTGGGAATGTTCTCGCAGACGAGGAGCGTCTTTTTTATTCCTTTGGGATAATTCTTCACCTTTTCAATTAAAATGCCTTTTTGACGCATTTCCGCCTCGCTAATCAATATATGTATGTCCTGTTTATACCGACACCATAAATCGTGCCCACTACTGCACCGAATATCCTCTGCAAACTTCCCCCCTGCAATCGGAGCAAGAACATCGTGGATTGTATATCCGTCTGTGCATAGGTAACGAGGAGTGTAATGCAACACTCCCCTATCATCTTCATATATCTGGTTATGCTTTGTGAAATACATATCGTGTTCGTACTGTTGTATCTCCTGCATACCTGTTAAAAATCTGCCCATAAATATTCCTCAAAAATATTCCACATAAAATGGTTAGTTGTACTTGAAAAAGCATTTGCGGAGTTTCTGGTATTTCTTCTGCGTCTTTTCATCGGAGTATTTCTTGATCTCCTCATCGCACAAAAAGATTATTTTCTCCGCATAGTCTATTGCCTTCTTTGAGTTTTTTGCATTTTTTATGGTGTGTGTTTCGCTCTGGTGTTCAACAGAGGTCTGCTCATAAGAGAAGAACTCTGAAAAAACTTTTGCAATCTCTGCTATCATCTGCGTAAACATACTATTCCGCCTTTACTCTGTCTTTCAATTTTACAAATTTTGTAATCAGTAAATTGTACACCAACTGCGTGAAAACAGGTACTAAATCAATAATACGGTCAATTATCCATTGAACATAATCATTATCGCTCTGCCAATTTTCAATAAGCCATTCTACAATAAACTCATCAACTCTCTGTTTCTTTTCCTTACCAGATAGTGATTTGTACTCCTCATACTTCTCAATGAGTTTCTTAATCTCATCAACAATTTCCTCAATTTTGTCTTTTGTAAATGCCTCTGTAAACTTGCCCTTAAATGTTGCAATGTTTCTCCACCAACTTGCCATATCTGTTACCCCCTTTGCTCTACTTACCTGCATTATGTCAGTACCTTATATCCGTCAAGATACAATTTGAACTCTTTGAAATTGAGGTCATTTGTACCTTCCATTTTTGCGTACATTGTCGTACTTTCCACCGGTAGTATAATTCCACCGTTGGATTGTATATAATTTACCGAATTATCGGTGTATTGGTATTTCTTAATCGTTCTCCCACTACTCGTATATATGCTAAATGTTCTGCCTGTCAAACTCGGATCTATTGTCCGTAAATTTACAGGGAACATCAAAGGGAATACATTTGACACATCGCCTGTATCTGTGTATAACGATAAAAGCAATTCAAAGGTACTACCAGAACTTGGTAGTACCCCTGATAAATCAATGTTTTTATTCCCATAGGTTGTATCGCTATATATCAAAGTATGTGAGGTATATGTCCAAGAACTTCCACCCCCAGATTGATTGTCAATATAAGTTTTAATTGCCTTCTGGGAAGACGCAAGAATATCACTCGGATTATCTCCGCCCAATGTTGTATCCGTTGATAAATTTAAGTATTTCCCCATTTTACCTTAACCTTACCTAACTATCCAATGACTACTGCCGTGTATGTTCCTGCCGTAATATTAGATGTTGAATTGATTGTTACTGTTATCGTTCCAGAAGTTAGTGTGTAATCTGCCATTACAACTTCCCCAGACGATGTTTCTCTTAACTGAACAATGACATCTGCCGTGCCTAAACTGTTTGTAATGCTCCAAGTGCATATACCGTTTGTTGCAGTTAATGCAGGGTTTGTTGCCGTGATTTTCTTTGCAGTACCACTCATATATGTTGCCATTTTCTTTGGAGTTACTGCCTTCGTGTCATTTGTACCTGTTGTACATTCTGTCTGTGTTGCAATCGCCATTATACCTGCGGTGCTTTCAGTTGCCTGTGCAGGTGATGAAGAAATCTCAACATAAGTTGTACCGCTCCAACGATATGTCTTATTCTGGTATGCACCAGATGAAAGAACAACATATATCTTTCCTGTTTCGGGAGTTAATGCCGAGCCACCAGAAGTTGCTGATAACCAACCAGAACTCAATGCCGTTGCACCTGATACGATGTATGCGTCAATAACATCATCTACAAATGACGGTAATTGAGCACTCGGCACTTTGCCTGTGCTATCCAATTCTGCAACACCGTTATTTGCACCCTTCAAACTTGCTGATAAATATGTTGCCGATAAATCTGGTATATCACTTGCCTCTAAGTCTGCTCCTGCCGTTACAAGACCTTTTTTATCATAAGTTATTTTGCATTTAGTACCTGCCGTGATGTCTGCGTTTTTAACAACCTTATCATTGGTTGCCGAGTAAACTGCACCAGATGTGATTAACTTGGTTGAATTATTTGTCGGTGTAGTATCCACATTCAACGCAAATTCACCTGTCGTATTATCGTAAGTCATATAATTTGCAGAGGCACTTGCCACAGATAATGAAGATAACTCAATCTTGTTGCCAATACTGTTCAATTCTGCCGTTGTTGCCGTGCAACCGTCTAATATGTTGATTTCGTTTGCGTCTGCCGTTACATCACTAATTTTTGAGAGTGTTATACTCGGAATATCACTTGCCGATAAACTTCCCCCAGAAGATGCTAAACCGTCTGCGGTAATTGTAACTTTTGTATATGTACCTGCCGTTGGAGCAGTTGCAAGTTTGTCAATCTTACCTGCCAAATGTTTTGGAGTTACCGCTCTGCTTGTATCTGTGCCTGTTGCTACTTCTGCGTCTGTTGCAATTTCAATAACACCCTTTGCTGATGTGCTTGCATTTGCAACACTAATCTCTCCTGTATTGGATACGGAGATGTTTGAGCCGATAATTACACCACCCAACTGACTTGCACTCGCAATCTTCAATGTTACCGTATGTGTTGTGGTATCTTCATTAAGACCTGTGCTAAATGTGTAATTGTTACCTAAATTTACCTCTGTACCGTCATTCAAAAATCCTTTGAATGCGTTATCCGCAGTATTAAAGTAAATTTTACCAATACTTGCGGACGGTGAGGTTGGTAAATTTTGTAAGCGGACATTGAGGATTTGTAATCCGTTCATATCCAAGTCGCTAATTCGTTTCATTTCTGATTTCTCCTATCTTCTGTGTGTGTATGGTTTTCGTAGTTTTTGTTAATTTGCGTATGCCTTACCTGTGAAAGCATAATTTGATTTTATAATTGCCGTATTTTCGTCTGGGTATTCATAATCTGGTAATACTTTACTGCCTGCACTATCCACCACAAAGATATTCGGAAATTTTCCCATATTGTGTTCAATAGTCCAGACATACTTACCGCTTTCATCTCTCTCCGATGTTTCTCCCAGAAGAAATACACGAGTATTGGTAGTGCCTTCTCTGGTTATGTATCCTGTGTCATTTTCCAACTCACTAACCTTTGAAGGTGAAACATCTAATGAAATATTAGCGACTACTTGCTCCTCTGCCTCTTGTATCTCCATTGTTGTTTCAACAACAGGCTCATCTTCTGGTAACTCAAAGTGTAGTATAAATTCTGCATTTGTGTTCTCATTCTCACTCATCTTTTACTACCTCTTGCTTAAAGTTTAATGTAAATGAGCCTTTTGCCGTAAACTTCTCATTATCTGAATTGTAAAATGCGACATAACCCTTTGTTTCACTTGCGAATTTTTTTGTTTCTTCTCTTGTGAAAGAAAGGAACATAGGGTTTGTGATGTCTTCTCTCTCAACCCTTTTATGCACTAATCCCACTTGAAATATTGCATACGCAATGTTAAGGGTATCTAATAATTCAAAATTATCAAATGTTACCTTAACTGCGTTTTTTACTGTATCACCTTTGTAATATTCTCTGGTTGCCATAGTGCTTACCGCCTATCTATCTATTTGTTTACTCTTCTGCTTTTTTCGTATAGTCAATTACAACTTCCTTCGGAGTTGCAGTATTTTGTATCTCTACCAAATATTTGTTTCTAATATCAGTAATTCTTGCCCACTCATCTGCAACAGTTTGATAGAATGGTAAAAAGTCCTCTAATGAGGATATTGTTACCGTTTCTAACTTCCCTGCTTGGTTAAATGCAACAATGTCGGCAGTAGGTGTAATACCCTCTTCCGAACATTTTTTTGCGTAGGTGTATGTGTTTGTGTAGGTGTTAATCCAATCTGCAATAACCAGATATTGACCGCATACCAAAGGAGATTGTAATGCTTTATTGTATGCCTGTGTATTTTCTGCATTCTTTTTGGCTCTATCACCCTCTATGGTGCTACCGTTAGCAGTCCAATATTCTATCTCTGCCTGCGTTGCCTCTCTATCGCCTTCCTTCTGGTTGCCAGAGTATAGATATTCACCCTCTTTGTTGTAATAAATTTTTACCGTGTTTTTCGCCATTTTTCTTATTCTCCTATTTGTGCAATTAGTTCTTCAACTTCTGCAACTGTAAATCCGATACGGAAGATTTTTGCATTTTCATCTTCCACTAACTCTAATTGACATTGTTTGCCCTCTTCATCGGTTACAATTCTGTGGGTATCATCATCAACAGGAATATCCCCTGCCTGTATCTCCCCTTTGTCTTCCCATTTGTAGCGGTTATCCAATAACCCCTGCAACTGTTCTTTTGTTTCTTGCGGATAATCTGTAATGCAATTCAAATAATCCTGCTTTGTGTTCAAAATTTTCGGAAATCCGTTCATTTCTCTGTTCTCCTATCTTATTGTTTGTACCTACCTATTATGTAAAAGTAAAATACCTGTCAATCTTTTTAATCACCGTCTTAAATGGTAAATTGTCATTGTACTTCACTAATAAATCCTGTATTACCCCACTTCCTGTAAAGAATATTCTTTTTTCTGGGTTATCTGGCTCATAGAACTGTACCGCTACGCACATCTTATTATTATCGGAATACTTGCTATCTCTGATTTTATATCTGGTAACAATTATCTCTTTGTTAAGTATGCTCTCAATTTTTACCTTATCACCTTCTAATGCTTGCTCTTCTACTGCAAAATCTGAAAAACTATGTATTTCTTTATCCGTCATTGTCCTGTTTCTCCTCTGCTTGTTTTTGCCCTGCTTTTTTGAGTTTTTCTTTTTCTGCCTTCCTAATTTTTCGCTCTTCTCTGATCTTCTGTTTTATCTCTGTCAAAAGTTTGCCGAGTTCTAATTTCACTTGAAGATTGTGAGTATTTGCGTGTTTGAGCCAACCATAAGTAGATGTTATAATTGACCTGTACTGTTCTTCTGTAATTATACCACAATCTAATTCTTTTTGGAGTTTACCCATTCTGCGTATTATTCTCTTTGCCGTACTCTTGCGTAGGAGTATGTAATTGTCAAAATGTCTGTACCCCAAGAAGTCCACTCCCTGCTTACAGTTGAATACATCTGCTTTGCTAAACTTCAACTTCAACTCTCTGCCAATAAACTCCTCTATTCTTCTTTTGCATTCTCGCAAATATTTTTTATCATTTCCAAATAAACAAAAATCATCACAATATCTAACATAATCCTTTATCCTCAATTCCTGCTTAATAAATCTATCCATTTTTGTTAGGTAAAAATTTCCGAACCATTGGGAAGTCAAATTACCGATTGGTACATTCTTCCCCCCTTCAAAACTAAATACGATGTCTTTGAGTAGCCACAGGACATCTTTATCCTTAATAACCCTCTCTAACATCTCAAATAATATCTTCTGGTCTATACTCGGATAGAATTTGCGTATATCACACTTCAAGCAATATTTATTCCTTCTTACAAATTCCATACACCGCATACTGCCTTTGTGTTGCCCTCTGTACTTAATGCACGCATAACTATCTTTGATAAACATTCTCTCAAAAATCGGTGTTAAAATATTCATCAATGCGTGTTGCACTATTCTGTCTGGCTTGTATGGGAGTACATATATTATCCTCTCTTTTGGCTCATATACCGTCTTCCGATTATACGGTGCAGTATGAAAAGTCTTTGTTATTAACAGTTGCCTTACCGCCTCTAACTTCTCTTCCCAATTATGTTGAAATCTTTGTACCGCTACAAAATTGCCTTTGCCCTTCTTTGACTTTTGATATGCTAATAAAAAATTCTCTTTGCTGATAACCTGCTCCCACAGGTTGCCGTGTCTTTTTACCAATTCTTTTCTCCATATATAAAGAGTGCCTCATCTTCGGGAATTGTTACACTCCCTACCAACAAGACACTCACTCCGTTTCGTATTTTGCCTTTTATGGTTATTATAGACAGGGTTGAAAATTCAGATGGAGTTACTTCCCTTTGAGTTTTTTTGAAGTAGCCGAAAAAAGTCGGGTACTGCACCCCATATCACCTCACGAGCACCGTTATTCGCATTCACATTCGAGCGAACATTATTACCATTCCGACAACGAGAACTGCAAGACGATGAGTTATTCCAATTACCGCCTGCAAGCAAGTGCCTGTGAACTTTGTAACTTTCAACCTATAACCCCCTACGGCATTTCTGCCGTCTGGTGTTATTTTAAGTGGTAATCACGAAAGGTTTGCATACGGTGTGCCTTCACAGGATTTGCGATTGACGGATATTCCGCCCTTTGTGCAGAGGTACTCCGCACCGTTGTCTTCGCTTGCTCCGTACTGCTCCCCCTTCGCACTTGCATACCACTTAATTTTTCTTTGTATCTTGCTTTTCGTTTTGCAAAAATTGTTACAAAACTACACATTCAAGATTTTAGGTCGGCTCACCCCACGAGCACCGCGACTCGCATGCACATTCGAGCGAACATTACGACCATTCCGACAACGAGAACCGCAAGACGAGGAGTCACTCCAAACACCGCCCGCAAGCAAGCAATAAGAAGAGCCGTATGTTTGACCTCTTGTACCTTCTCCGTCATAAGTGCTAAATCCACTTCCGCCATTAGCAGAACACTCATCAAGCCATTGCCAAATAAGTCCGCAACACTCTTCTACAAAGTATCCACTAATCATTCTCTTTGAGGCGGTGTCATTGTGTCCACCTGCTGTAAATGGTGAAGGTTGAGCCGAGCCATATACTGCGGTCTTCTGGTTACTTCCTTCTGCAAATACTGTAAAGTCATTATCTGTTGCAAGTTTTTTATTCTGCAACTCCATATCCCATTGATGTTGTTGTTGAGTGCGTGAATTTGTCATTGTTGCACCGTACACACTACCTGCCGTGAGGTTTGTGCCTGATTGTAGGTAAATATCTACCCACATATCAATTTTATCAACATATACCATACCGTTCGGCTCTGATATAGGTCTGTGTGTTAAACACCATACAGAGTTAGGAATAATATCTCCTGCTGAATATCCAATCGCAGGGTGAGTAGTCCAAATGTTTGTATCCACCAATGCAGGTGCATTTGAAGATGTTACCGATTTACAAAGGGTATGACAACCCCCAATTTTACGAGAATTGTTTGCCGTGTATCCTGTCGGATATGTTGAATTTGTTGAGGCAACAACATTAACCGTAGTGCCACTTCCTGCAACCAGATAGATACAATAGTCTGTACCTGCCGTTACCGAGCCTGTGTCTAATATACTTGCCAAATCGTATTGAGTGTCCGTATTTGCTCTGTAATATCTTGGCTCATCTTCTCCAACTACTTGAAGTTTGATTACCGTGTCTGCTTTAATTACAAGGGTATCTTTGTCGTATGCCTGTAAGAAATCCTTCTGCGGAACACGAAAATCTAACGGATCTGCCTCTTCAACATCTGGTAAAAATTGTGTAATCTCAAATGCTGAATTTGCGGAGATATACACTAATTCGTATATTCCGCCTGCTTTAATATCCCCTGCAACTAATGCCGAGCCTCTTTTGTAAACTGTTTTTGCACCCAATCCGCCAACATTTACTGTAACTGCTCCTGTGTTATCACTCGCACTAATAAATCTGGCTTTTAATCCGTTTGTTAGTGTCGGTGGTGCAACTCTTGGTGATACTGCCGTCAGCACTATTGCGTCTGCCGTACCCCCTGTTGAATAAAAATCACCGTCTGCAACGCATTGGCTAACTGCCTTTGCAACTTGCGTTAGGTCTGTGTCGTCTGGTGTCAATCCACCTTTTGCAATCAATCCTTCCAACTCGATAGGAATTTGGTTGAACTCGGTTGCCGAAAGGGTATCACCTGTGCTTTTTGAAACGATGTCCATTTTCTGTCTTCTCCTTTACCTTTACTGTCTGTCTGTTCTGCCGTATCATTACCTTACATAATTATACATTATAGTACAATCCGCAGGTTTAATGATGTTGAACACCTTTTTAATGAAACTTGCTCTATACTCCCCGAAATATACAGGGAATATCAAAGGAAATTCCGCAGGCGGTAAAACATCATATAAATCTACGATGATTGTATAACTTGGATTTTCTGTGAATAATATCGGGAATTTTAGCGGAAATCTGCTGACTTCAATAGCAGGGTAAACCTTGCACCGAAATCCGAAAAGACTTGCAATTCTCTCCCAATCTGGTACTCTATCCGCTCCGTCCATAACCTCTTTGATGAATAGGTTGAGTTTTCTCTCTTCAATGCTCTTCCCCTGTATCGTGAATACTCCCTCATCGTCTGGTATTCCGTAGTGTTTCTCCCACTCTGGTAATAGGTCAAAAGTTGAAAAGATGTTCAACTCTCTTCTCAACCACTCATTTCTTTCCTCAATATTGCTAAATTCCTTACCAAGTGCCTTTAACAACTTGCGTAAGTTACTCTCATCTATCCATTTTGCATTCCACGCTTTACCGTCTGGCAAATATCTTGCCAAGAGGTCTGCCTGTGCCGTTATTTTACCTGTTTCGTTCATCTGTCTTCTTGTCCTCTCCTCTTATGCTATGAAAAGGTTATTGTACCCAAAACAGGCAACTCACCTGTACTGCAAACAATGTCCTCTGACGGTGTACTTAATGTGTAGGTATCCAACTGTTTACCTGTTTCCATATCAAAACTGTTTTGAATTGCTGATTTTATCTTATCCAGACTTAATGTTGCCTCTAAATCAACATTATCATCAAAGAACTGTTTAATATTATTCTCTATTGCCGTCTTCATTGTGGCGGTATTCGGTACAATATTACTGATATTGAAGTTTACTGTCTTTGCCGTTGGTGCATACACAAATACATCGCTATCACTATCCTTCACCGTGCGGAGTGCAACTACCGCCTCTTTTGCCTTTGCAATCTCGTTACTGTCTGGGATAATATTTGCGTCATTATCTCTAACAAAATATACCGTAACCTGCCCAACATTCGGTGTGCATTCCTTTACCCAAACTCTCGTATTCCCTGCGATACTCTTAACTGCCGTGATAATATTTGCCTTATTGAAGTATGTAATCGGGTGCTGATAACGATACACAACTCTATCCTTCCACTCCTCAAATGCCTCATCATCTGTACCGCCAGAAATTCCGCTATACATTGTGTATGCGTTGTTATTCACCCCTGCAATTTGTCCGTCAATCGCCAAACTATCTCCATTTTTCAATTCGGTATTTGCTCCGTATGTCTGACTTCTTAAATTCAACACGGCTATTGTTGCACTTGCAGTAATTGTTAATTCTCCGCCTGTTTCCGTAGCCGTAACGGAGTTTTCTATCTGATAGGTGAATGTTGTTAATCCTGTTACTGTAACCGTGTTAAATGTGCCGTTAAATGCCTCTGTTTCGCACCCAGAAATTGTGATAGGAATATTGCTCGCAAAGTTATGTTCACTTGCCGTTGTTACGGTTACTGTTTTTCCATTCGCTGAAATACTGCTTACATCAATACTCTGCTCTGCAATTTCTACGGTTGCTCCCTGTCTGTATTTGACATCATTTGCGATAAAATTTGTACCGATAGGAATTACCGTGCCTGCAATACCGCTTATAACGGCTTTACCGCTACTAATGGTTGCCAAGTTTTTCGGCACACTTTTTATATTCGCAAACGGTTGTAATGCCTCTTCTGTTTTACAAGTGGTTACAAACGAATTTGGGATAATATCAATCTTTAATTGCATATTATTATCATTGCTCAAATTAGCCATAGCAACTAATAACGAATATAAAAAAGTGTTTTGTTCAGTCGGGTTAAGACTTTCCAAAACTTCCTTAACATAGGTTTTTTCTCTATCAATGATTTCTTCAATGCTCGGTGGATTAAATGGCATTTCTTTATCTCCTTATCCTTATCTTATTGCTTGTATAAACTGTTATTCCAAGCCTCGTATTTGTATTTGTCAATCGTGCCATTCAAGCATTTTATCACTATCGTTAGCACAACTCCCTTTGAGGTTAAATATCCGCTAACTGACACCTTCTCCACGAGGCTCAAATCTACGAAGTATTGTAATGCGTTCTTACAATAGTCAATCGCTCTATTTACCGCTCCTGCGTCTAATCTGCTTTGCTCTAACAACCACAATTTACTCCCATTCCTGTATCCATTCGTGAATAAATCCACGATTGTGCCTCTCTGGTCTTCTGGGTTGCTTACCTCACTCTTATCCGCCCTGCCGTCTGTGAATAATGCGAGGTTAATTCCTGTGTCAAAAGATTTATCCGCTTTCAAATCTCCTGTACCTGTTATTGCGAGGTCATAGTATTTTTTATCCTCACGGTACAAGAGTTCAATATCTGTGAAAAGTTTTTTTGAGTTTTTTTCTGTCATTGTCGTTGTCATTGTTATCATACCTTTATTTTATCATAACTTCTGCTTTTTTCGCTCTCAATACCTTTTACCCTGTTACAATACCCTTTTCATAGGTTACGACATCTCCTGTGCCACTTGCACCGTTGTCTGCCTCAACAACTCCTGCTGACATCGTGCCGTCCACTCTGGTATTGCCTGTTACCGCCAAATCACCGTTTATTTTGGTGTTTCCGTTGATAATTGCATTTCCGTTTAAGGTACTTTGCGGACAAGTAATATCTGCATTTCCGACTACATTGATTATTACTGCTCCCTCAACTTTCATTTTCATATTATTTTTTGCGTAAACTCTGCTATTCCCCTCTTCATCAAGGTATATGTAATTCTTTGTGAGAGTGTTATATATCATAACTTCACCCTCTTTTAGTCCACGAGGTCTGTTATTAACATCATCTTCTGCACCGTACAAACACTCCTCTTGACCGTTTGCCTGTATAACCACTACTAACGAATTTTTCGGAGCATTACCGTAATATCCGTAATGTCCGAGTTTTCCGCATTGTTTTACTGCGTCATAAGTCTGTATCTGCATTTGTTGTATCGGGTTTTTATTCTCTCCATTATCGGTAGGTACTGTGTCCTCAATACACATACTCTTTATCCCAAGTTTTACTGTGTTTGTGCTATTGTTATCCTTATTATTACTCATATTTACCTCTAAAATCCTAAAATTTTATCTATCTCTGCGTCTGACATTGTTTTATCTGATTTTTTCTTACTTCCACCGCTTTTCTTTTTGCTCTTCTTTGTCTTATTTGTCCTGCCGTCCACTTCATCAAGACTTGCCTGTAAGGTGTATGCGTCTGCTAACGCAAATTCCAATGTCGTTACCGCACCCTCTCCCAGATTGAAAGATACTCCCTTAATCATAAGTTCACTATCTATCTCACAATCCTCATCATATACCTGTATCGTTCTGTTTACCTGCCACAAATTGCCGTCATTCGTTTCATATCCGTAAACATCGCAACTGTACTGCAAACTGTTTGCCCTGCGAATATTTGCCTCTAATGTTGCAATCTCTGTGCAAACACTACTATCACACGCATTATTTGCCTTAATAACGAGTACCCTGCTCTCTCTAATCTCATCATCTATTGCATACCCCTTCTGTGCAACATTTTCAATGCTCACATTCTGTGTACTGGTGTTTGCGTTATTCTGGGAATATACAATATACTTATTATACCTGTTTGAGTAGTCGTAACCTGCTGATGAGGAGATGATGTTGTTATCCTCATTCCCCTCACCGATTTTGTTTACCAAAATTTCATTATACCTTTGCTTTCCTGCTCTGGTAATTACAACATTCCCCTCTGCATTGGTGATAAGAATTGCCGATACCTTCTGTGCATACTCATTGATGAAGTCAAACGCATTTTTATCAACCTCTGCCGAAACAATATCCGCTGATGTAAATGTTCTCAACTCATCTCCCAACTCATTAACGACCTGCACATCTGTCAATCCCAATGCCGTAAGTACCTTCTGTATAACCGTTTCTAATGTAAATTCACCAGACAAACTAATATTCTCTGGCAAATCACTATCCACAATATCACAAGTCCTATCCCTGCCACTTACATCTACCGTACTCTCACTCGGATCTTCGCTCGGTGATACCGTATCTATCACCCCTGTCATTGCAAGTTTTCCGTTGATAAATATTCTGCACTCATCTTCTGGGAATATATTGTACTCTTTGCCCAAATCCTTCGTAGTCTTAAAACTAAAACTATTGCAAAATTGGTCAAATTTTATATCCACAGAGCCGTTTATAAAATCCGATAGGTTATTCCCCTCAATCTCAATTACTACTTCATTATCAGCCATTACTATACACCTTCATACTGCCTTCAATGCTTTTCGGGTTTAATATGCCGTTCAATGCAATTAACCCCTCTGTATTGTCCAAACTGTCATACAATCTGTACGCAATCATTGACACACTTGCCTCTTTTGGTTTTACCTCTGTAATTTTTGGTACACTTGCCTGTTTCTCCTCAATTACATCGGTAATGTCATTCCTCATCTCTTTAAGGTAATATGCGATGTCTGTAACTCCGTCAATCTCTGGATTTTTCATAAAATCAGATTGTTCAATTTTGTCAATCTGTGCAATTAACACCGCACCCTTTTCCAGCAACTCCTCTTCATTGTCAAAGTCCATTTGTGCAAATGCGTTGCCTGCAATCCCAACTGCGTTCATCTGTACCTGTGCGTTGCACACCTGTTGATTTTTTGCCTGCTCTACCTTCTGGGGAGTGTTTAAGGACACGGATTTTGTATCCGTATCCCCAAACGCAAATAAGGTTTCTGATGAGGAGAACAGAACATTTGCGACATCAAAAACTGCCTCAAATTGATTGAAAACAGAATTGACGGCACTCCCTAATAATACTGGGTTGCCTAATATGGTTGAAAGTGCGTCTGAAAAATTGCTTATAATACTTCCCAGACCTGCACCGTTTGTTGCACCTGTTGCCAGACCTGCCATTCTTCTGGCAAAATTTGTGTACTTGTTTAACGATGATGTATAATTCAATGCGTTGCTAATCACAACATTATTATTAACCACACTCGCAATTCTGCTCCTCAAACTCTTAACATTATTTGCGAGGCTTATCTTACTGTTTTTAATGGCTACTGGGTTGCCTGCCTTCTCATTCTCCGATACCACCTTAAATGTAGCGGTAAAATCACACCTACCCAGAGTTTCTAAAAGGTTTTGGTTGTCGGAACACTCGGTACATTTTACATTGAACTCTCCCTCAATCGGTAATACCAACACCCCTTCACCTTCTGCATCTAATGCCGTGCGTAATGCATCTCTTTTTTCAAAATAATCCTCTGCACTACCAAAAATTGAGAGGGTAACGGTAAAATCTTGATTTTGTACCCCTCTCTCTTCAATATATCTGCGTACACTATTTGCGTATTGGTGTTCGGTGTTCTTTTTTACCCTCGTTCTCCCTATGGAGATTGTGTCAAATTCTGCACCCCTAAAACTGCCTTTTCTTATTCTGTCATATATACTCATCGCCTATGCTCCTGCTTTTGCCAGATTAAATCCGACATTACCCTTTGCCTTGCTCTTTGTCGTACTCTTGGTTTTATTAACCTTACTGCCGTTTGTAGCGGATACTTCAATTTTACCATTGACATCTACCGTATTCTTATTAGTTGCGTCTTCTGCCGAAATCTGTTTGTCAATCTTGATGTCTGCACTTTCGCTCCCTATCTGCCCAATGAGGTCTTTTACCTTCATAATACCCTTGATGATAAGTCCTATTGGACCGAGTGCCGTGAGTAAAATGTTGATAAAGTTTGCCTTAATAAACTCTTTCACCGCATTAAACACGGTTTTTATAGTATCCCAAAGGTTTGTAAACTTTTCAACTGTGCTATTCCACCAATCTACTACCCCTGCCTTTAAGTTATTCCAAAGTCCAGAGAAGAAATTGCAAACATTTCCTATCCACTCTGACATAAATGCTCCAATGCCTTTGAACACATCTACCCAGAACTCCCAAACGAACTTCAAATATGCCACAACTTTATCCCAATTCTTAACCAGAAGGACTATTATAGCGATTATTGCAATAATTCCTGCGATTATCCAAACAACAGGACAGCCGTATAAAGACGCATTCATCGCCCATTGTACTGCCGTCATAACCTTCGTTGCAATCTGCCAACCTCTAATTACTCCCAGAACTGTACTTCCAACTGTGGCTATTGTACCTACCGCCTGTATTACACTCCCAATTACCATAAGGAGCGGACTTGCAATAGCAATAATTCCCATAACCGATACAATTATTGTCTTAATTGGTTTAGGAAAGTTATTAAATACCCCTATTGCCATTGTTGCCACCTTGACAAGTGGTATTAAAAATTCTTGTACTATTTGTCCGAGAGGTTCGAGCATATCGTCAAATGCGTTTGCAAGTTGCTTTAACGGTTGAGTTTTGCCGAGTGCCTCTGCACTTCCATTGTACTGCTTTTCAAGACTTCGTAATATGAACTCCTGTGCCTTTGCACTTTGTCCTGTGGCAACTAACTGTTTCACGGCTTTTCTCTGTTGCTCGGTGAATTTAACACCCACCCTTCCTAAACTGTTCATTGCCTCTGCAGGATTTTGTAATGCCTTCCCTACGGATAATGCAATAGGTCGCATTTGCTCTGCCGTTGCGTTTACTCCATAAAGTTTTGAAGTCATATCTAACACGGCTTGATTTGCTCTCTTGAAGGTATCTCCATTGACCTTATCAAAGGTTAGCAACTGATTTGTAACATTCTGAATAATGCTCTCATCTCCGAAAATACTCTTACCCTGCATTTCCGTTGCCATTTTCTGTATTTGCTCTGATGTGTATCCCAGACTTGCTTGCCTGCTTTTGAGGTTGTTCTCCAATGTGGCTATCGCACTTGCCTGTGTTTCCCAACTTTTCAAACTCTTCCAGAAAATTGCACCAACGGCTACGGATACCTCTTTCATATTACTGCCGATACCCTTTATCCGCCCACCGATATTATTGCAACTCTCCCCAAAGTGTTTTAATGACTTTTGTGCCTTCCATAAGCCAACATTTGCAACTCTAACAGACCTCTCCAATCCGTCAAAGGTGCGTTTTAATGCCTCATTATTTCTGGCAATATTCTTTGCTATTGCTGAAAATCTGTCTTTAAGTTCAAGTAAATATGCGATACTGTAATTTGCCATTATCTTTTACCTTTTACCTTTTCTCATTGCCTCTTCTGTTGCTTTTTTATTCTCTGCCTCAATCTTGACGGCACTTCTGTTTAACTCTATTATCTCTGGTATTGTGAGGGAGAACTCAACCTCTGAATAGGTTACTCCCCCCTCGTAATACTTGACTATCTTGTGTTTGAGGTATTCCCAATCACCCCTGCTGACCTTAAAATTGTCTATGCGTTTTTCGAGTTGCGTTGGGCTGTACTGGTAAAATTTGTGAGGTATTTTCCTATCAATAATCTTCTATCCTCAATGCTCATTTCATCGTACATTACCGCCTCAAATTTGTCTTCACCGTTGATAACGGCTGATTTTGCCAGAAGTCCTGCTACACAAATATTCAACTGTTTTATCTCAGCCTGCTCCAAACCAGATAACAGTTGATTATATGCGTTTATTGCCTGTTCATCTTCTGTCAATGCATTGTCCTGTTCTTTTGCCTTATCCTTCTGCTCCTCTGAGAGTTTTTCCAAGTCTTTGACAATTCCTGCAATGCTTTTCAATGACTTTAATTCTGCTCGGTTATACAAACTGTCTAACAGTTGTAACCCCTCGTAGAAATCTGAATTTTTCGGAGCGGTTACTTCTATCACGGTTGCCTGTGAAAAATTACCGCTCTTACTGTACTGAAACTGTTCCAATAAATCGTGCTTAAATGATTTTTTCATTTTTCTGTTCTCCTCTTTTTTGTCTGTCTGTATTTATTTTCTCAAAAGAGGGTAGAAGTGATACTGTAATCCGCCTCTACCCCCCTATGAATTGATTTGTAGTTGAAGAAATCTTCTTACCTATGCAACGGTGCTATCACCTTCAAATTGAATTTCAACACCGTCTGAACTTCCAACCCATTCTGGATCGTTGATGATAGACGCATTTGTTACAGGAGTGTATGCTCCGTTTACATCAATGCCCTCAATAGTGAGTGCGTCATTATCCATAAGTGCGTCTATTTTGTCTTGGTTTTCCTGTGTATTAACAATACTGAAACTACCTGTTGCAACTTTATCCTCTGTTTTATGAACTATGTTGCGGACTATTTTGCCTGCCTCTCCGATAGTCTTTACACTTTCCTTACTTCCGTACCCTTTTTTAATCTTAAAAGAGCCTTCTGTAATGTCAAAATATGTATTGTTTATCTTCACGCAGGTTTGTGATAAAATATTCGTATTTGCCATTTTCTTTAATCTCCTATCTTAACCTACTTTACCTTACTCTACTGCCTCGCCTGTTTCCAAACTGAATGTAACTTTGAAGTATCCAATACATTCTCTCAACTGCGTTACAATCGGATCTAAACAGTACACCGTTACCTGTCCTTTTGCAAAGTCCAAAGAGATTTTCAAATTATCCTTATAGAAGTTTAATGCCTCTTTGCCACTTCTTAAAAGTCTGTAATTATCGCTTGATAATGCCCTGTAATACTTGATAAATGCGTTTCTGACTACCTTTTCTGTATCGTCATTCATTCTGCTTTGTGCAAAATCCTTCTTGAAGTTTACAAAACGGTACTCACGAACTGCACTCTCTGTATCACGGTAATTTAGGAATTTCCAAGTAATATCTTCATTACCTGCACTATCGGTCTTATAGGTGGTGAGTTGTTCACCCATTACAATACCGTTGTTTGTTGCATTGTTATTCCAAACACTACCGCCATTATCATTGATTTCTGCAATTTCATCGGATTTCCAATGATATTGTGATTTAATTGCGTTAAGGTATGCACATCTTGAATTGAAGAATGGAAGTGAGTTATTGTGCGTTCCGCCCATTATGTCGCTCGGATATTGACCGATTACAACTGTGCTTAACTGTGCATTTTCACTTACTCTCAATGCTCTCATCGTTGCATTGTATGTTGCCTTAATGTAACTAAATTCTGGTATTGAACTGCCTTTGTAATTGTTCTCTGTAACAAGTTTATCACATTGATAATGAAGGTTTTGAGAGTTCAAAGACGCTAATGCAGTCCTATGGTTTGCCAATGTGTCTGTCTTATCAACGAATAATACTCCGTCCATAACCTTATTATTAGTGTTAAATCTTGCGTCTAATTCTGTTTTCAAGTCCTGTATGCCGTATTCAATCGGTGATACAATCGCTTGATAACGAAGGTTTTCTATAAGTGCCAGAATATCATCGTCAATTTCTGGATCTACCGCACCATTAGAAAATGCGGTAATGGTAGATGTTACTCCTGCAATACTGCCTTCTGTGTATATGGTTGAGTTATTATAGATTGTACCTTTATTGCTTGCGGTAATTGTTACAACTGCTCCCGAAACACTTGCCGTAAACGGTGCTTTACTGTCTGCGTCAATCTTGTTTTTCAAAGCGGTTGCTAACTGACTTACCGTTGCGTCTTTTGCACAACTGATTGTGTATTTATGATAGTATTCACTACCGATTACCACATACATTGTGCCTGTTTCTGTTGCCGTTCCTGCGAATGTTACTGTTGCACTTGCATTTGACGCAGTTTCTTCATCGCTATCTGCCAGAGGAATTGCGTCTATTGCAACTTGGTATCCGCAATCTGAACATAATTTTCTTGCTTTTCTAATCATATTTGCAAGAACTGATTTTGCACCGAAAAGAGTATCCCAACTGTTATCGTTTGCAATATCCTGTACTAACTTGCCTGCGTCTGCCGTGCCGTCTGCGGTTTTTTGACCGATGAACAATATTCTTTGCTCTGCAACTCCGACCTCTACATCAGCAGGAAGTATGTTGAAATTAAGTCTTGGTAATGTTTCTCCCATTTTTTTATCTCCTGTATTTTCTGATTTCCTTTTTTCTTACTCTGTTATTGTACCACATTTTAGTTTTTCGTGGTCTTTTTGTTTTCTGTGCCGTTTGTTACCAACTCGCAACATTTGTCAATTTTTGCGTCTGCAAGTCTTCTCTTCCAATACACTCTGTCTTTGTAATTGTCAAAATCAACATCAACGACATCTCCTGCCTTAAAATTCTTTAACGGTTTGTTTACCTTAATTTTTTTGAAATTTGCCATAGTTCTAAATCTCCTATATTTTTGTCTGTGTTACTACTCTGCTTTACTCTACTCTACTTTTATAAACTCATCGGGAATATCGCCCTCTGTGTGCATATACTCTGTATCCTCACCATTTGCAAAATTCGGTTTATGGTACATATCCAAACTCCGTATTGCAGGTGAAAATTCTGGCTCTACTCCGTCTTCATTTTGTATATTTATCGTGGTCTGAAATTTGTATTGGTACACCATAAATGCTTTTGTCGTAGTATCCACAGGCTGATCTCCAACAAATGCTAAATGACAATCCTCATCAGTTGCTCCACTCTCCAATCTTGCTCGGTGAAAGGTCTTTAATATCGGTTTTCTTAACTCCTGTGCCAAATCCACAAAGTCAATCCAACAAAATTCACTCGTAGTAGGGATTATAACAAAGAAATTGAAATCCTGTACTAATTCCGCCCTTACATCAAGCCCAGACAATACCGTTGCGATTGCGTCAGTTTTATTTACCCTGCTTTTGCTGATATTTGCTCCGTCTAACACGCAAAATCCCCATAACTCATTTGTGTCATTCTGTTCGTATGCCTCTAATGCGTGTTCAATAGAATATTCGCCAGAAATTCTTACCCCTGTGCGAATATAAATATCTCCTACTGCCGTTTGTGCGTCTGGTATGCTCCCCATATCAAACTGCACCGTATTATCATCAACCACCGAACTTACGGTGTGTCTGCCGTTATAATTTGCGTAACAATCCTGCGTGATGTATGGACTTCCTGTTGCCGTTGCAGGTGCATTCTTATCAATGCTGAACTCAATAACATTACAATTCGGTATATCCATAATCAAAAATGTACCGTTATACTGCTCCTCTTCTGCTCCCTCAATGGTGATGTGTGTGCTATCTCCCTTACGGAGCGGAGTATTCTTGGTAACTTGATGATTGAACTCGGTAACTATTCTCCCTAAACCGTGTGATTGAGTTAGGGATACAATCCTGTTTTTTACCTTTGCTCCCTGTATAGTGAAATCCGCACCAACCTGTAAGGAATGTGCGTCTTCTGTTTCTAATGTGCATATTGTACTCTCACCGTCATTCGTCAGTGATGTTACCTTCACCCTATCGCTGAAATAATCCGTATATAACGGTAATTTATTCTGTGCCTGTTTAACTAAATCTGATAATTTCACCTGTTATATCTCCAATGCCTTATTTATCTCTGTTGAAATTATATCATAACCTTTGGCTAAATTCTCTTTCATCTGCCTGTCTATGAATGCCCTTTTTTTCATCTTGCGAGTACCCAATGCCAGAAAATAAGCATAATGTTTCGTTGCTCCCAAATATGCTCTGGTATATCCGTCAATCTCGTACCCAACACTTCTGCGTAACTTCCCTGTCTGGTTTGCAGGGTATTCATCTGGTGCTGAACTTCTTACCCTCAACTGTGGATATTTAATACCAGTTTTTGGCGGATTTTTTATTGCGTCTTTGGTATTCTTGTAAATTAGTTTGCAAAAAGCATTAAGACCTCTTCTCGCACCGAGTTGAGCCCTCTCTGCCAAAAGTTCGTTGAAATACATAATATTCTCTATATTTCCACCGAAACTCTGAAAATTTAATAATGGATCGTATCCGCCTGTTGTCATATTATAGTATGTTTACCCCCGATTTTTTGTCTGTTGATGTTTTACCCTGCTCACAACAATAAAGTTGCATAAATTCTCTATTCCGTTTATCCAATGTCTTCACCGTCAAACACTTATACAAACTGTTATCAAACTCTATGAAAAGAGTACCGCAATCTGTTTTCTTTGCGACTTTTTCAATATAATACATCGTGAATATATCCGTTGCCGTACCCAACAGGTTTGTACCGTCAAAAATTTGTACTCCGCTCCCTTTGACTTCCCACATCACCCACGGTTTACCAATCTCGGATAAATGTAATTGATATTTCGTGTTCAATGGTGCAGTCTGTTTGCGTTCATACAATGTTACCTTTGTGTCCATATCGCCTATTGCAATCTTTGTCGCTGATTTTAATATTCTGCTCCCTGTTGGCATATCCGTTACTACTGCTCCTATGTTCCTATCTCAATCACTTTGTACTTCTTGTATATATCTCTTGCCATTTGCGGACATTTGAGGTTATTATTATCATAATCGCCTCTGTTCAACCACATTGACGCAATATGCATTAACATCGCTCTCTTAATATCTGGCGGAAGTTTTTCATACCCTGCCGTATAAGTTATCTCAATCGGAAACCAATCATTTTCAATGCTCGGTAATTTTTCTGTATCCAAGAGTGCAATCTGGTCGAAATTACCCTCACCCCTGCGGACTAACTTATAGAATGATGTATCCAACTCGTTATCATCATCGTATTTAATGCTCTTCAACTCCAACACAGGACTTCTGCGTAATGTGAATGCCGTGTCCACTTGTCCGTTTCTAAATTCTCCCCAGAATACACGGTTTGTAGTAATTTCTCTCTCAATAAATATCCGCCTGCAATATTTTTCTGCATATTCCAATGCCGTTGCAGACATATCAATTAACTCCATATCCAAATACTTATCTGGCTCTAATGGTAATTTCAAAAATGCCTTAATTTCTTTGACATCTATGATAATATCCTTTGGCTCACCCTCAATATATGGATATACTATCTCGTTGTAAGACATCGCCTGTCTTCTCCTATCTTCTGTTTATCTGTCTTGCTTTGTGTACCTCTCATTTTCTTATTATTATAAAAAAATGAGAACAGGTTTTTCTTTAACTTAACCTGCTCTCATTATATCATATTTATCATAAATGGAGTTTTCTGCTATCCTTCTGCCTCTGGTATCTCTTCTCCACCTTCTCCTGCCTCTCCAACATTTTCGTACTCGTCAATGTACGCATTGATTTTGTCAAGAATTGTTTGCGGTTTTTGTGAAGATTGCATACCTGCGATTTTTAACTCAACTCCAATCTCTTTAAGTTTGGCAATATCTTCATCAGCGAGGGTTGCACCTTCTGGTACTTCCAAAATCTCTTTTGCTTGATATACCAAATCTCCGATTTTTTCATCTGTTAATTCTGCGGTATCTGGCTGACCTTCTGCGGAGTTTTCTTCACCTTCGGGTGTATTTCCTTCTGGTATCTCTTCTCCACCTTCTCCTGCCTCTCCTGCGAGTTCATTTGCCTTATCTTCATCAATGATTTCTGTACCTTCTGGTAAAGGTGCATTACCTTCCTCATCATTGAGAAAGTTTTCTACCTCTTCTCCGACTTCCAAATCTTTAATTACTCCTGCTTTTAACCAAGCATTGAATAAATCCTCACACAAGTCTTTTTGCTCAATAACTTGATTTTTATTGTAGTTTACTACCTCATATCCGTTATTTGAGCCTACAATATCTTTTGTAAATACATACTGTTTAGCCATTTTTCTGTTCTCCTATAACTTTTTTATTATAAAATACATCTGTTTTTATAACTTATCCCTTATATAAATAAGGAAAAAAGGCAGAGTATTTACCCTGCCTCTCTTACCCCAAAATCTATTCATTTATTTTGCCGTTGATGTCTGCACCGAATAACAAGCAAGTTGCACCAACTGTTTCGGTATCCTTACCTGTTAAAACAACTTGAACATATCTCTTTGTAGGAACAAAATTGATAGAGCCGTTGTTGCCTTCAATTATGTTGCTATCTGGGATTGCCTCTGCGTCTGATAAGTTGCTTTCGTTACCCTGTACCAAAGATTTTGTTACTACTGTTGCGTCTGCTGATGTGCTTAATACGATAAGACCTGCATAAAATCCTAATGTATCAATAATTTCACCAGTCAAATCACCGTCTGCTGATAATGTTTCTGCCTCTACCGCAGGAACAACTTTTACATTGTGAATTAAATCTGTTATTTTAGACATTTTTGTTTCTCCTATAACTTATTTATTGTGTACTGTACTACCGCTTTGCCTGTCCATAAGGGGAGATTGTACTCCCCCTACGACATTTCTGTTACCCCTTTAAAGAATTAAGCATTTTTAATCTTTAAGAGTTTTACTGCCTCAAAGTTGCGAACTTTTCCATCGTGTCTTTCTCTTAACCAGAGTTGTACATAATCTGGGTGAGTGTCGTTTCTAACGATACCGATTGTTGGAGTTGAAGTTAGCAAATATGCGTCTTCAAAATCACCAAATGCAACAGGTAATGCGTTAGACGCAACTGCAGGCATATTGCAATCAAATTTAACTTCATAACCCAAGATATTTAGGCTTAATCCCTGTGCAGAAAATAAGTTTACCATATCTGTAATTTGAAGTTTGCCTACATCGTCTGCCTCACCTAATAGACCGAAGAATGTTGCTCTCCTCATTAAGAATTTAGCATTTGCGTGGTAGCCGTCTTTCAAAGTTGCAGGTAATGTTGAAATTACATCTTTGAAAATCAATTCCCCTGCTTTGTTAGATGTTACCTGTTGAATTTGACCGAATGCTGTACCTGCAGGATATGTCAAAAGACCTCTCGGTTGAGCACCGCCTTGACCTTTAACAACTAATTCGCCAATTTTTCTGTTCATACCTGCTCTCATTTTAGCGACAACATCTGCCTCTACATTTATCATACTATCTTCTAATGCGATACGAGAGAATTTCTTACCGTATTTGATAGTATCGTTTGAAAACTGAATTTTTGCAAAGTCTTCACCGTCTGCTAATGTTGCGTCTTCTGGCATTTCTTTTTTGAAGTATGATGCGTCATAATCTGCCCAGTCGATTATTTCTTCATATAGACCAGAAGTTGTTTTCTTACCGCAAACTTCTAATAGACCGTTTCTATCAAACTTTTTAGCCAGAATTTGTGGATCTAATTGAGGAACAACTAAATATCCGCCTTCTGTATCATTCATAGTGTTGATTGATTTGCGTTCTTCATCAGTCAATGTTTTTTCACCACGAGTGATGTATTTGTAAAGATTTTCGTTGTATGCCTTAATATCTTCAACTGAAACTGTCTTTACTTCTCTGCCAAGTTTTCTGTTCATAGCACCCAATGCTTTGTTGAAGTTTTCAACATAAGATACATCTTCTGCTGATACTTCTTTTGCCTGTGCCATTTGAGCAGTTACTTTTTCTAATGCAGAGATTTTAGTGTCTAACTCTTCTGCCATAGATTTTTGAGAATTTTTCAATTCTTCAATGTCTGCACCTTTTGTTTCAAGTGCTTTTACTCTTTCGTCCATTACATTTTGCATTTCAGAAATCTGATCTTTGATTTGCTTTTGTAATTCTTCAATGTTTACTGCTTGTCCTGTCATTTCTTTTTTCTCCTATTACTTTGATAATACTTACAATCTTTACTTACTTGTTGCCGTTTACTTCCTTAATGCCGTTGAGTACCCCCTGTAAGAAGTCTATTGCCTGTGTGTCTTCCTGCTTTTCTGGGTTATCCTCTGTTATCTGTGGTTGCGGTGTAGTAGTAGGTTCTCCCCCTTCTCCCTCATCTTCTTTGTTATTCACGACAGGCTCTCCCTGTGAAGATTTTACCACTTTGATAATGTACCCTGCCTCTTTTTTGCTTACTCCAAGTTCGCATAAAAGATTTTCAACATCTCGGATTGTTTTTATATTACCGATTATATCACAAGTTTTATTTTTTTGCGTTTTATTACGATTTTTTACTTCCAATATCTCTGCATTCGGGTTTGCAGGTACAGTTACGAGGCTGACTTCGTACCAATCAAGGTCGTTAATTACCCTGTATCCTTCTGGTGTGAACTCATAATCTTTTGCCACAAATCCGATAGACAATCCTTTGTATGCTCCAATGTCCACTCTGTTTTTTATGGTCTTGCCCATATCGTCTTTTGGCATTTTTAACTCAACTGCCGTATTTGTGCCTTCCATATATACCTTTTCACATACCCCTAACGGTATTCCAGAAAGGTCGTGTTGATGTATAAATGCAGGCATTCCCATTCTCTGTACGGACTTCAATAAGCAATCTGGCTTAACAATATCCGCAACTCTGTCCACATCTGGTGTACTTGCATACCCCTTAATATAATAAAATCCGCCTTCATCTTTAACTGATTTTATCTCCAAGTTTAAGAATGAGTTTGCGTAGTTTTCATTATTCTTGTACTCCATTGGTTGCTCCCCTTCACCTTCACCTTCTCCGTCTGGGTTGCCCTCTGGTACAATTATCTCTGGATTGCCTGCGTTATTCAAGCGGTTTATAACATCTTGTGTAAGAACTGCGTCCACGATACCGAACTCTACTGCCTGTTGTGCGTCTAACACCAAATCACCGCCCAATGTCAGTTGTTCTAACTCCTCAACCGTCTTACCACAATTCTTTGCAAGCATTCCAATAAGTAGTTTGTTAAGTCTATCCACTTCTTTTGCGTCTGCCTGTATTTCGGAATTTTTACCCCACATACCTGCTGATACTTGGTGAATTAACACTCTTGAATTTTCTGTGATGTACCTTTTACCCTTCTTGCCTGCGGATAGCAATACCGCACCGCAACTTGCACATTGTCCAATACATACCGTAACAAAATCACTTGGTACTAAATTCATTGCGTCTATCATAGCCAAAAGTGAGGTTACAACTCCACCCCTGCTATTGATGTATAGATATATGTCTGTATTTTTGTCCAAATCCTCTGGGTAATTAGCAATCTCTTTACTAAATGCTCTTACCTGTGTGATAAATCTGGTTGCACTATCATCGTCAAAATCACTCATAAAGTCAATGTTATGCACCCTGTAATCCCAACTGAAAAAATCTTTATTCGGATTTAAGAATTTTTTTTCTGTATTTACTTTCATTTTTCCTTATCTCCTGCCTGCCTTTTTTGTAAATTTTTTTATCAACTCTTCCCCTATTATACACAATTTTTTTAAATGATGTATTTCTTCTGTTTTTATTCCATATTTTACCATTGCCTGTTCAAACAATTCAACATCGTTAAATACCTCTTGTAGCACGGTATTCGTATCAAAAACATAAAGACAATACACCTTCCCTGTGTCTTTGTCTTCTCTGTGATTTACATATCTTATCTGCTCTACATTTACTAACTTGCCTGCTATACTCACAAATCTCATAAACTGCTCCCAACTCACCTTTTCACCTAATATCCTCTGATTTCCTTAACAAATTGTACCGCCTCAACCGCACCGTAACAAATTCTGGCAGGATAGCCGTGTGCCTGTAACCATTCTATCCACTCTGTCTGGCACGGTCTTACCTTACTCGCATTTTTATCTCTGCGTTTAAGTTCTATAAATGCCGTTACCCCATTGTCAAAAAGGAGTACCAAATCTGGTACACCTACCTCAAATCCACGACTTTTCAAACTCATAATGTATCGGTAGTTTGTCTTCCCAAACCATACCCCCATAGATGTTGAAAAATGCTTTATGCCTTGTTTTCGTAACCATTCGCATAATGCTTTTTGCTCTTCTGCCTCTGTCGGTGTATCTACCTTTGCCACTTCGTTACATACCCTTCCTGCGATAAATATGATTTGTGATAATCATAGTTACTTCTGCATTATATCTGAAAATCGTTTCACATCGGCAGTTGATTACATCACTCAAAGGAGCACCCAACGACATATCTCCGCAATACCTCATCAAACTGCCTGCACCTGTCGTGAATAGGCTATCCGCAGGAATTAAGGTTGCATCTACTGCTTGGTGGCTTTCCCTCACCTTTTCATCTCCTGCCGTTATCCATAACTTTTCTGCACCTGCTTGCAACTCTGTGATGTCGTAATCATTATCATCACTCTCTGCCGTATCTGCAACTATCTCTGCCTGCTCGGTATATTTGCTCTCTTCTGCAACTGCCTGTACCTCTGTAACCGATACCGTAGGTGCGTGATTTTCTCCCCATAACTTCAACTGCTCCCCTACCGTGCCTGCTACTTCTGCGTTATTTATCACAGGTTGCACCCCTGCCTCTTTTGCCTTCTCTACGATTTCCACTATTGCCGTCTGGGTTTTCTGTATCATTTCATCTCGGATAGTATCTATCATTTTCGGTGCAATGTCTTCTGCTCTCAATAGGTAAAATGCCCCCAATGCCATTCCAATCCTATCATCAAGTTTTTTTACCACTTCTGGTATCGGCTCATAAACATCAATGTCAATCAAATCTTCAATACTCTGTCTGGTACTTCTGCCGAAATGATTGCCCACCTGTCTGTAATTGCGTTTAAGAACTGCCTTCAACTCATCAAGATAACTCTCACTCAAATTGAGTATTTCTCCTGTTGCTGAATACACGGTGCTATAATCCTCTGCTAACTGCTGATAAAACAAAATGAGGTCAGCCGTTAAAAGTGCCTCTAATGCCTTTTTTAACTCTATCTCCTCTTTTGCCTTTTCTCTGGCTTTATATAATGTGTTGTTTATTCCCTTATTTTTTGCCATTGTAATAACACCTTAAATCTTTCAAAATGCTTTCAAGCCAATCAATTATATATCCTATGCCTTCCTGCTGACTTCTCATATCTTGTCCTGTGAGCAGGAACAACATACTCATTCCGTTAATATGCCCTTCAAGATAGCGGAGAGTGTAATATAATCTCTTCATCATACTTTCGGGTGATGTTTTTGCGTCAAATGTTCTCTCTGCATTCCCCACGAATTTTGAGTAATCTTTGTCTAACTCTTTTTGTCCTTTGAATAACTCAAAATTTATGATATTTTCTTTACTGTCTGCCATATATTCTCTCTACTGCCTTCTGTATGTCCTGCTCTGTGAAAATTTTCTGCTTTGCCAAAACTGCTCGGAATGCCTTTATCTCCTCTTCCTGCTCTTCTGGTGTTTTCTCCTGTGGCGGTTGTGGATTGCTACTACTGCTATCTTCCTGTGCCTTCGGGTTATTTCCGCCATTCACTCCAACTATACCCAACGGCATTTGCATAGGCGGTGCAAATACAATATCACCGTTTTCGTTAAGGTCTGGTAAATTGAACTTATTACGAGCCTCGTTATATGTGGTAATTCCCAGACGCACGATTTTCTCATCTGTTTCTGCCAATTTTTCTGCAAATGCGTCAATATCTTTGGTATCGTAGTATATCTCGTAGTTTTCTCCGTCTTTTTTCTGATACCTGCCAAATATCAACTGCGTCAATGCCTCTAACACGAGGTCAAATGAAGGAAATATAGCCAACACATACAACTGCCTTAATGCCTCTGATAGATTGTTGTATGTCATTGTCTTATCTGATACTAACGGTCTTGGTATCTTCAATCTGCTATACAGTACCCCTTCTATCCACTCAACCAGATTTGCGTAGTCCATATCTCTCGGACTTAATGCGAAACTGTCAAATTTTGCATTTGTGCCTTCAAATATCAGCACCTTCCCTGCGTTTTCTGCACCCGAATAGAAACTCTGAAATTCTTTTCTGGCTCTCTCGTATGCGTTATCACTCATCTCCTCATCAAGTGTAAGCACCCCACTCGGTTTAAGTCCATTTTGTAATAGGGATTTGTTATGTACTGCACCTTCTATGTACTGCTCCATTTCTAAATATAACTGTGTGAGAGGCGACATACCCCACAAATTGCCAACATTAAATTTCGGGTTGAAGAACTTAATATGCTTTAACTCATAATAAAATCCCTTTTCATCAATTGCCTCATATCTCCAATTCATAAAGTTTAACTTAAAATTGAGTATTCTGTTGCCGTCTGTCCACTTGTAAACGGTTGCCAATGATGTGCCTGCTCCCATTATTACAAAGTCCTGCGGTTTAGCACAAATCAACTCTATAATATCCGTATTCGGTGCGGTACTCTGTGCAATTACGAATGCGTTACCTGTGATGAGAAAATAACTCATCAAACTCCTCATAAACTCTGTGTATGTCTGGGTGTAATTACCCCCCTGTAATACCTTCAATGCCTTTGCAGGAGTGCTAATTTTATTCTCGGTATCGTCTTTGATAAATTCCTTATTCTTTTTGTCATACACGGATAGATAAATTCTGCTTGCCGTTTCTGCAATCAAGTCCACCGCATTCGCAATCGGTGCAATAGTACAATAATAGTTGATTGCCCCCAATGCTGACAACCAACCAATACCCCTGCTATATCCCAATGCAAATGCCGAATAAAATCTGTCAATACTTCCCAATTCTGTGTAATCTGCGGATTTTTTCTCAAAAATTCCTGTCAATCTTTGTATAAATGATTTCTTTTCTAAATTGCTCTTTTTGCCCATTTTCTCTGCTTTCCTTTGGTTTACTGTACCTGCTCCCCATTTCTTTTATATTATACCATAACCGAACAAATTATAGTCTTCTTACTCGTATTCCTGTCGGTTTACCTATCATCTCCATAGCCAATACAACACTATCTCTGACATCATCGTGAACAGGGTAATTATTGATTAACTGCTCTATAAGATTGTCCATTTCCTTCTTATTCATCTCGGAGTTTATGTACACCTTCCCATTCTCAAATCGGAAGGACTGTGCCTCTAATCTGCTAATTTTATCCTTAACCGATGTAACCTCTTTCAGCCGTATATTTTTCGTGCGTTTTACTTCTTGTGTCAGTTGCTTAAATGCTCCGATTGCCTCTATTGCAAATACACTCGGATTAAATCTCGTATTCCAACTGTCTATTGCGTTCATATTTGCGTTGAAACTGTTTTTCATCTCTGCAACTCTCTCAATATAGACATTGAAATTATCGTCTGTGTGCAGGATACAATAACCAGAAAAGTCATTTAACTGTTTCTCCCCACACGCAGGATCTAATGCACAAATCGGTCTTAACTTCAATCCTCTTTGCTTTAACTCGGAGTGCTTATAGAACTGTATCCAACTTTCCTTAATAATACTGCTTTCATCATCTCGCACTTCGTTAAGATACTCACGAGAGAAGATAATACTGCCGATGTTTTCCTTCTCCTGCTCTATCTCCTCTTTGCTCCATAATTCCTTCCACAATATTCTGCCGTCTGGATAAATTATCTTGAATACTTTTGTATCCTTCCCCCCTGTGTGCATAAGGTCAATTTTACTTATTGCCGTACCCTGTATGTGTACTGCGTGTTTTTTACTCTTTGCTCTGGCAGGATAAAGGGTACTCCAAAACCACCGATTTTTCTTTTCTACCCTCTGTGCGTTGTTAATATCCTCATCATCATACAAATCATCTGCAATAATACAATCTGGTCTTTTATTCTTATACTGAATACCCCTCAAACTCTCTCCTGCACCTACGCAAGAAAAAATTACCCCATTTTTTAGCACAAATGTCTTCTCTGTCCACTTCTCATCTAATGCCCTCATATCGCCATACAGGTCAATGAGCATTTCGTTACACTCAATCTCGGTTTTAATACTGACATTGAGGTTGATTGCCTTTGATGAGGTATTTTGCACATTCAAAAAGTGTTGAAATACTTCTGGTCTGTTCAATCCATAGAATAACGGCAACAAAAATCCTTCAATCGTAGTTTTTGCGTGTCCTCTGGGTGCAAGTGTTCTCGTGAGTTTATCCTCAAAAGTATTGATAAAATGATTATGCAACTCTTCACAAAAAGGTAAGGAGAATTTATCTGGGAATAAAAACTTACCCCAATTCAAAATATCTCCCTTTTCTGCACATCGCTTTATTGCCTCTTTTCGTGCCTCATATAGCAACTGCCGTTTTAACTCTGCTTTTGTGTTATCTTCCCCTGCCACTGCTTACCTAATCACCTTTTCTGCGTAAAATCCTGCTCCCTTTATCAACACAGAGCCACTTGCCTTTGCTCCGTAGTCTGTTTCTGCCTTTGCTCCACACTTCGGGCATACTGCGTTTTCCTTCTCCGATATACTCATAAAATCCTGCCACCTGTGTCCGCACTTCTCCCTGTCGGTACATCGTAAATTATATGTAGGCATTATATTCCTTCCTTTACCGCCTGTTGTGCCAACTCCAATACCTGCTCATCTGTGAGGTCAGATAGACTTATCGGTTTTTCCTTCTTTTGTCCGATGTCTATGCTCAATCCAAATTCTTCACTCAATTTTTTGGTTAAATACCACTTTGCCATTTTTGGATCGTCTAATGCTCCCACTACCGTATTCAATGCCTTCAAAATCGGTTTTCTGCGAATTTGTGCATATTTGTCAGCCATTTCTGGGTGATTTTTGATAAATTCGTAATATGTCTGCCTGCTAATTCCTGCGTGGGAACAGGCAAGAGATACATCTGCACCAATAGCAAATGCACTCTCTAATTTTTGGACAGCCACCAAGTCTGTTTCAAGTATTGTTTTCCTTCCAACTTTTTGCAAGTCTTTTGGGTTTTTCTTCTTTGTCATAGTGTCAATACCTTACCCTTCCACAATTCTTTTGATTTCCTGCAACACTTTATCTCTGGTGATGAGGTCAATTTTGTGCCATTCCTTCTGTATGTCTAAATGTTTCTGCCAATCTTTATTGCACTCTGCAATCTTTGTCTGCAATTCGTTGTATGTGCCTACGGTGTAATACTCATCAAACACATCTGCAATCTCGGATTGGTATATCGTGTTCAAACAATCTCTGTCAAAGAAGGTAACATTATTATAAATTCCTGCCTCGTACCACCTGTTTGCGAGGTTATGAAAATTGCTATGTATCCAATTATCCTCTATGTATAAACTGTATCGGAATAAGTTTGTGAGGCTTTTGCTCCAATCCACAGGCGGAATAAAATGCGGTGTGCACCCTGCCTTTATAAAATTCGGTTGAGCCTTCTGGGTAGTGCTTAAATATATTCCCTTCTGCAAGTATTTCTGAAAATACGGTATCCTGTCTTCTCTGCAAGCACCCCAATAAACACAATCAAATTTTTTCTCGGTCTGTTTGAGCGGTGTTTTTGCCATAAGTGCATTAAGGTTTAGGAAGTAATGTTTTCTTTTGTTATTCTTCTTTTGTCTAAAATTCCCTATCACCTCATACTCATACTTACCCAACTCGGAATGCGGATTGGTTTTATAATCGTTTGTGATAAATATTTTTCTGGCGGATTTGTTATTCTCCAAAATTCTCTTAATATCTTTGTGGTCTGCGAACGCACTACTATTCGTGAATAACAATGTATCCCAAGTGTTTACACTTGCACAAAATAAATCTGCCTCTGTGATAAAATATTCGCACCCCAGATACTTTGCAATTATCTTATTGTTTCTGATATGAGCAATAGTAGAACTGCCTTTTTTGGCACTCTGGGAGTTATTAAAACACTCAATTATAGCAACTCTATTTGACATACTATTTTATGCTCCTGTCTGCGTTATATGCGTAAATAATATCTCCGTTCTCATCTTTGCCTTCTGGTGTGAGAACTCCCTCAAACAATTTGTACGGACTTTGCCCATTTTGTGGGTTATTCCACAGGTAGTGCATATAATCCGCCATTGTCATATCCTTAAATTTTGCTCTTTTCTCACTACTTCCGCAATTAAATCCGTTTGCACTTCCCCACTCAAATCCAGAGAATAATTTTTCAATATCCTCTTTTATCTCTGGGTAGGTAACTACTCCCTTCTCTTTTGCAATTAACAATGCCTGTGTGAACTGTCCTCTACTGTAATTCCAATTCTCTGGCAATCCGCAACAACTTCCATTGCAACTCAACTCTTTGAAATGCGAATCGGATACATAAAATCTCATACCCAACTCATCGCACAATGTTTTCATCTTCTGTACGAAAGGTCTTTTAACATTGCGGTTTAATCTCAAATACCCCTGTTGCGGAGAATACTTTTTGTAGAACTGCATTAAATCAAATCCGCACAATGCGTTGAATTTAGGCATTTTTTGTTTCAACAATGTACTTCTCTGTTCAACACAGAAGAACTCTGTACTTACTGCCGTTGCACCCCTTTTGTGTGCCTCTCTGATAAGGTCAAGATAACTCGGTGTAGTAATTCCTATAACAAAAGGTCGCAGACGAAGTGTTGCACCCCCTGCGTTCCAACTTGCTATGCGTTCTATCGCCTCTAATCTCTCCTGCGGACTATCTACCCCTGCCTCTATAATTCTGGCTTTATGCTCCTCTAAAGTGATAATACTTACCTTAACATTCCAATTCGGATTGTTTCTGAATAACTTTACATATCTCTCATCTTTTGTCCACCAAGTGCTTTTTGTTGAGAAAGATATTGGGTACTCAATTTTTCGGAAGAATTTAAGCAAATCTAATGTTATGCCATACATTCTCTCATTCTCATCAAACTGATCCGAAAGTCCACCCCATTGCATTACCTTCCTTTGTTTGATGTACTCTCCGAACTGCGAACTGTCTGGGTGTAAAAACATCTGCTTAATTTTCTCTGGGTTTACCCATTTTACCTTCTTATGCAAATAATTCTCTTTGCACCCACCCAATGCCCTCTGAAATTGCGAAAAGCAATACTGACAATTATAACTACAATTACTGTATGTATCCATTGTCATAGGCATACTACAATCTGCTATTTCACCTGTCCAACGAGGACTGCCATAATATTCCATTCTGTTCTCCCCTTATATTCCGTTTTCCGCAAATATTTCTTTTGCGTCATACACAATTTTATTTATTGGCATACCGAGCAACTGCTCAACATCTGCCTTCTGCTCTGGCTTAAATGTGATAACAACTCTCTCCGTAGCCGTGCTATCATCTCCCTTTATCTCCTCTAACTCATCTGCCTCTAAATTCTCTCCTGCAATCTCATCTGGCAAATTTTCAAATATATCAGTATTGCTTGCATTTGCGTCAATGTTCAAATTAACTGCGTCAATACCCATATTCATCAAATCCACGAGTTCAAAATCCTTCTGCAATAATGCGTAATCCATTTCTGAACTATCTGCCGTGCTATTATCAAGTATTGCCAATTTTGTGCGTTTATCATCAGATGTTTTAAGGTCTGTGCGTTTTACCGCTATCAATTCCGTGCCGTCTGTTTCAACTACCTTAACAGGAATATTCATCGCTTTTGCCTGTTCGTACACTCCATTTCCTGCAATAATCTCATCATTGCTATCCACGATGATACTTCTACCTGTACCACATTCTTCAAGCGATTTTCTGATGAGTTTTTTGTTTTTCTCATTGTGTTTACGATAATTCCGTTTATCAAATTTCAAATTACTGTTATTATTACTCATCTTCTCCCTGCTCCTCTCCTGCGTCTGTGTCTGTGTCAATTAAATCATTGATGTTATACAAAATTTTTGTAATATCTGTACCGAGTATCTGCTCTAACTTCTGCTTATCTGACTTCTTATAGCAAATAATTACCCTTTGCATTTCTCCGTCTGCGTCTGCGTCTTCTCCTATCTCCTGCAAATCTCCATAATCACCACTATCTGCTCCCCCAGATGAAGATGTTTTTTTATTATCGCTATTACCGCTTGCCTCTGGTATATCATCATCTCCTGCCATTACATCGCCAATGCCTTCAATTCCAAAGTCCAATAACTCAATACCGCCAAAATCGTTTTCCAATTTCTCAATATCAAACTCTGAACTATCGGAAGTAGTATTATCCATTACCGCTAATACTTTCCTTTTCTGGTCTTCTGTTTTTATGTCCGTGCGTTTTACGGCAATTAACTCATCTCCCTTTGTTTCAATAACTCTTACAGGTATTCCGAGTTTTTTTGCCTGCTCATATACCCCATTCCCTGCGATAATTTCATTCTCATTATCTATGAGGATACTTCTGCCTGCTCCGCAATCCTCTAAACTCTTTTTAATCAACTGTTTGTTTTCGGCACTATGAATACGGTAATTATTCTGGTCGTATTTTATATTGCCATTGCCTTCTTTTTCTTTGCCCATTTCCGTTCTCCTATCTTACGAATAATAATATATTTTCTCCCCTTTATTCTACCATAAAATACTGACATTGTGCAATATTTTTTTAAGATTTTTAACAAATTTATTAAGAAAAAGAAAAAGCAGGAGAACTACTCTGCTCCTGCTATAGATTTTTGGCTTACCAACTCCGAAAAGAAAGGAGTGGCATTCTGTTTGTTAAATTTCGCCAATTTATCCCATTTCATCTCCCCCATTACAATTTTTCGGTTTTTTCCTTACTGGTATCTCAAACTTCTCCAATAATTCTAAAAACTCATACTTATCCACCTTTAATATTCGGTAAATATCCGCTAATGGCAATCTTTTGTCAATATATAGGTATATTATCTGATTTCTGGTTATATCCTCAACCGTTCTTTTTATCTTCTCTGGCTTGCCAAAAATTCTTACCAACTCTAATACGGTTGATTTCATCATACACGGTGATGAAAGTATTTTTTTATACTCGCACCCTGCACATACGCACCCTCTGTTATAACAATCAATAGAGGATTTTGTCCACCTGTGAACTGCTCTTGCATATTGTTTTGTCGGTTTATTTTCCATATCTTCTTATTATACCATTTTGTATCGTAACTAACCCTATCAAAAGGGTTTCCTAACCCTTCCGTAACTGTTGTAAAATCAGAGTTATATGCAACTCTCCGCCCATTCTGCGTATGCCTCTGCATACTCGGCATCTCTCTCCTGTTGCTCGTGCATTAACTCATCTACATCAATTTCGTAATCTGGAGCAGTTTGCTCGCAATTCTTGACCGATAAACCAAATATCTGATGTATTTGTTCATCTGTAAAATTCCATTTGTTTTTAAGGTATTCTCGCACGGCATTTTCATCATCAAAAGTTTCATCATAAAACTCTCCGTATGCACATACCGTCAAATAGTATTCTTTTCTGTCTTCTGCGATTGATAATTCAAATTCTTTTGTTGATAAGCCGTTTGTAATCTCTAATATTGCCACTTTTCTGTTTCTCCTATTTCTTTTCTACTTCGTATAATCTCCAACTTTCATCTTTTGGTAAATACCGTATGCGTCTTTTCTGGTCGAACCCCTTCCAATTCCGCTCTCCGATAATTTCAAGTTTTATTGACTTTTTTGTGTACCCCAGAATATTGCACCTCATTGTGTACCGCATACATTGTCTTGAACTGACGCAATGTGAACATTCTAATCTGTGAGTATATTTAACTTCTGCCATATCTATATCCTTTGCCTTTTTTGTACTTTCCGAACTTTATCTGCTTTATTCGGTTTTTTACCGCACTCAATGTCCTGTTTGGTAACATTTCTTTTATCTCTGCTATGGTCTTCTTATCGTACCACTTGTAAACGATTTCCAATTCTGCCGATGTCCATAGCGGTTTGTGATGTATATTTGTATTTTCTGGCATTAGTCCTTCCCTTCTGCTATCATCTTCCAAAAATGGTAATTCGCTGACATTTTATTTATTTTCTCCCAATCCTTTGGTAAAAAATACTTTTTAGACGCATATCCGTCTGGTCTTATTACCAATTTTTCTATTTTTTCAATAGTTCCAATATCTTTTTTTAACTCCTCTTGAACTTCTTTTTTGCTCATAACAATATGCAATTTATCATCTCTACCGCTATATCGCTTTGTAACTAAAAATAATTCTTTTGTAACTTCTATCGTATAACTCATTGTGTCGTTTCTCCTATTTCTTTGCCCAATAATTTGTTATTGTGCCTATTGCCGTAAATAAATTCTGGCAAATATGACATTTTATATATCTGTAAACTTTGTTTCCTTTTACTTCTGCGTCTGCATACTCGGTATAATAGTGTAACGGTTGCTCGCAATAAGGACATTTTAATATCATTTTAATTGTACCTATTCCATTCTTGTATTAACCGTTTCCACATCATATATCTGCTAATATCGTATGCTACACGAACTATTGTCCTGTTGCATTTCGGGCATAATATTCTACCCCCTATATCTCCTGCGTAAACTCTCTCCCAAGTTGCTCCGTTTGGGATTGTTCCGCAATTTCCACATCTTTTAATTTTACTTCGCCATATTTTCGGTATCATTCTCCGTCTGCCTCTTTTATTACATCTAAAATCTCATCACCTAACTCTACTGCTCCACCATAAAAACAAGTGCTACACATTCTATCATCTATGCAAACTCCCTTCTGTTTACAGTTGCTTTTGTAATCGTCAATATATGATTTGATTTTGTCAATTACCGTCTTTTTGTAATATTCTTGCCTGCCTTCGTGATTTTCAAATACCCACTTATCACTCATCTTCTTTCAATACCTCTTCTATTAAATTTTCAATAATATTTACATAATGCTGACTTGGGTGTATTAACGGCAAACATTTTCGTAAAATCTCTGTTGTGTTTTTTATTACCAACAATGCGTCTTTGTATTTTTCTTCTGTTTTGCTCATTTTACTTCTCCACGCAACTGTACTTCTGTTCTCTGCAATATTCCACAATAGGCATTAAAATTCGCTCTATCCTGTCTAAATTTGGCTCAAAATCTATTACTTTTTGCTGAATTTCATACACTTTACTATCTCTGCGTTTTTGGTATTTATGAACAATATGCAGTCCAAAATCCTTCCAACAACTCGTAAATAGACAATAATGTGTGCTTACCAGACAAAAATGATAACAAATTGCTCCGAGCCTGCCGTCTTTTTTACTGTATTTCTCCTCTCTGGTAAATTGCTTTACCTTCAATTTGTTTTTCAAAAATTCTTCTATCTCTGCGTCAAACATTTATTTGCCTCTCTTTTTTGTAAATCTGTTATGCTGAATTGTGTTGATATACAACATTCCTATTGTTGCAATTACCAATACAGGTAACAATGCAGTTATTGCCATAAGTTTAACAATTAGCGGTAATTGCTCTACCTTCTCCGTCCAATATTTTTTGTTGTGCGTCATTTCTTAACATTTCTCCTATCATTTGTGCTACTTCGTTTCTGCTATTATAACCTTCTGTTAGTGCATTATACTTGTCTATGTAATACTGCTCCCTCTGTGATAACTCCTCTTTTGTTACCGTCTTTGGTAAAATTTCCAACACAGTAAATTCAAAATCGGTGATTGATGTATTCGGTACTCTTTGTATCCAATTTTTGTAATGCTCCCACCAACGCAAAGTAAATGCCCTTATTGTCTGCCCGATATAGTTTTTATCATTCTTTTTGTCATATATTCTGTAAATAACAGGGAATGCCTCGCTCCAATCAGAACTAAAAAATACCGCTTGATCTTCCTTCCTTTGCACATACTTTGCTTGCTCGTGGCAAGCCTCGCAACAATAAAGTCCATAATACTCATTATTTGCCATTGAGAAAGTGCTACCGCATACTGCACATACTCTGGGTTTGAAAAAATCCTCTAAATATTCCGTATCCTTTGTAATCTCAATTATTGACAATAAGAGGTTATTGTCTTTTCTCATTTCATTATTCAAAATCTGCGATTTTATATATGCTCTGGCGGATTTACTATCTTCTGCCTCTACAATGCCTTTGAAAAATGCGTGCGACCAATAATCAGCCACCCTGCCGTCAATATCCTGCTCTTTGCACTTTAACTGATAATAAAATCGTTTCATTGGTTTTTATCCTCTGTTTTTTCTTCTGCCTGCTCAAACATTTCCTTTATTTGTTCAAAACAACAACAACCATTACATTTGCCTTTTGCACAACAAATCTCGCAAAAATCGTCTGTTTGATATATCTTCTGTACTGCCTCTAAATAAGGTAAAACAAATTTTACAGGCACGGTAACAATTCCGTATCCATATTCTCCTATTCCGTATTCTTCTGCCGTCTGGTATCCGTTAGCCTCTAAATAACCGTCTGATAATGCTCTACTGCAATATGTTTCCTGCATTTCAT
>JAZQDA010000134.1:0-4150 GCA_045546535.1 Clostridia bacterium
TGTCAGTTATCATAAGAAACAGAAGAACGTGCCCTATCGTGCCTGGGTGTGCTTTGAGAACCACCAGAGAGGCACATATAAGCAGATAACACTTGACACAGGAGAAACTGTCACGGTCGGTTGTAATGCCCGTAGAGTAAACGACAGAGTGCTGAAAACCGCCGTTCACGACATTGTGGCAGATTACCTTATTCCGAACAAAGATGGCATTCTCGCAGAACTGAAAAGGGATATAGAGGAACTCTCCAAACCGAAAGACAGCACCGCCAAAATCGCCGAACTGGAAAAAGCGGTCGCAAAGAAACAGGATGAGCTCACAAAACTCACTTTGGGATGGGTAAGCGGTGCTGTTCCGGAAAATGCCTATCAACCTGCTATCACTGTTATGAATGCGGAGTATGAGAAACTGCGCCAAGAGTTGAAAGAGGCACAGGACAGCACCTCAAACGAGGCAGAGATACGGATATATGAGGACTACATAAAGCAACTGCAGGAAATGGTTGACCTCTCTGCCGATGATTTGAACGATGTTTACTATGAGAGAGCAACAAAGCAGATTTTTGTCTATCCCGACAATTTGCTTGAGTTTCGCCTGTCGTTCATTCCTATGCCTGTGTATGTGCAATACAAGACAGTAGGCAGGGGTGAGGACTACACGGCAGAGTTTACGATACTGACCGCAGAGGAGTTTGCACAGAAGGTCGTAGAATGCCCGAAGAATGAACTACTTACGGAAAATACAACCGAATAACACAAAAGAGAGGTTTTGAACCTCTCTTTTTTTGATGTTTTTGAAATATCTATGAGGGGAATGTTTCTTCATAATCTTTGAAACACATAAATCGTTTATGCTGTATCCATTTTGTTTGGCCGTTCTTTGAAATAAGAAGAATATCTGTTTCACCACCAACAGTGGTAATCTTTTCTATAGTATTCTTATAGATTTGTTCAATGAATACCAGAGCATCTTCGATTGTACTATGTATATCAAAGCGACCTTTCATCATAGACCAAGCGACTTCGTCCTCACCACCACTACCATGAACAGAACCTGATAAATCAGATAGTGTATCTTCAAATACATTAAATCCCACGATTTTTCGTTGATAATTTTCGTACCCAACCAAATAGAACTTCGTGTTCGGTTTGCCCTTGGATTTAATATGCTCTTGTAGTTTAATTAGAATCTCATCAAACAGATATTCTTTGCTAATCGCTAAGATGAATTTTTCAATAATATCACTCATGGGTTCGCCATTAATGTCAGCATCGCCATGATAAGCGATACCTACTTTGTTTTTGCATTCAAATACCTTTTCAGCATTATCTTTGTGCCAACTGGGGTCATTTTTTCTTGATAATCTACTATCTCCTGCTAACAACAATCCTTTATCTGTCTCCATGAACAATATCAATGACATTACTAATTATTACTCCCACATTTCGCCGCAATGCTCACACTTATAGTTTGCTGCAAGTTTGCTTGAATGAATACCCCAAAATGCTACAGAGGCCTTTTTATCTTCCCATTTTGCATATCGCACCTTATAATGACCGCAATGGGGACACGGATGGGTGCAATATCTAATAGCCCAAGGGGACGTATTTGGCTGGCTAGCAATTGCAATCTGGCGTTCTTGTTCAATTTTTTCTTGCCTAATTTTTTCTGCCGCCTGTTCTTCTAACCTTTGTTGATATCTGCGTTTTTGTTTTTCTTGTTCTTCTGAAACATATTTTTCATAATTTGTTTTTGCTAGAATATATCTACGACACTCAGGGATAAAGATGAGCAAATAAATAGCGAGCGGAATACCATCAAACACACCTAAGAGTTGAAAATAGGTGTCGATTTTATATTCCACCATATGAGCACCTTCGCTGAATAGTAATATAGTTAATATTGCGGTAGCAATTAACAGATATATTAACAACCTTTTAGAAAACTTCGGTTTATCAGGCATTTTAATAGACATAGTTATCCCTCCCTATATGTATTATACATATTATAACTATTATAACATATTTTGAAATATTTTTCAAGGATATGGGGGCAATTGTTAGATTTTTGCAATGAAAACAGAAAAACCTCATACCGTTTTCCTCATAGATATTTTGAAAAGTTTAAGTATTATTTTTTCAAGAGTTCTTCGATTGCTTTCAATTTGTTTTCCTTATCATCAAGTTCTGCTTTTATCTGTCTCAATCGTTTTTTGTAATATTCTGTATCATAGTATGCTTCCATTCGTTGCAGTTCCAACTCGTTGACTAACTCTTTGATTTTGATACAATTTTCACAAGTCATTTTTTCTTCCATTGCATTTTCTCCTTTCTATTTTTTTGAAATATCTATGAGGAAAAATCAGCGGAGTATTTCATCTGCAATACTGCTATGAAAAGGTTCTGCTTTTCGGGGTGTCTGTTTATCCTCTAATATGTCATCAATCAGTTTCGCCATTTTTCTCTCATACTGTTGCTTCGTTTGGTGCTTTGCTTTTGTAATGTCCTTTGACAGTCCTCGCTCTAACCCAAACTCTGCCATGTATTCAGCATAAGTGTCCTGCAACTTTTCCAGTTGCTCTTTTTTGCCAAACCACCTTTTTGCATTGAAGTTTCCGCGTTCATCAATAGGAACGATATAGGTGTGGAGATGTAAGGTTTTCTGGTCTCTGTTAATATCACATCGTATCAAGTTTTCGCTGCCAAATGTATCTTTTAACCATTGTATGTTTTTGCGATACCATTCCATAAAATGCTTTTTGATGTGTTCCTCCATATCGGGGGAGAATGTCAGAACAATTTCAACAAGTGAAACCGAATCCTTTCTGACTTTTCTTTCAGTTCGTTTTTCTTGTTCTTTTTGCAGTCGTTTTACTGTCTGCAACATCGTTTCATCTTTATACCGTTTTATTGTCTTGTTTTGCCTTTCGGGGTGTGCTCGGTTCTTCAGATGCTCTCGGTCATTTTGGTGGCGCTCAACTTTCGCAATCACACTTGTTTTGTGCTTCTGAAATCTCATTATGCAATAGTTTGCCATTCGCTTTCTCCTTTCTTTTGTGTTCGCCCTCACTCTTTCTAAAAACTCACACGGCAGTTTTTAGTCCTCGCTCGGTCGTGGTTTCATTCCGTTGCCTTGTTCTTTATTCAAGCTCAAGACAACTCCATTCAACCAACCTCATATAAAGTATGACAGAACACGGTCATTCTTCATATATGAGGTTGACTTACTACACTTTACAATGAAAAGTCGTAAGCAAAAAGAGACATTCTCTTTTTGAAATCTCTATGAGGAAACAAAAAACACCTCAAATTGTTTTTTCTCGTTTTTGGTTTTCGTTCTTACATACTTATATCAAATTAAATAAAAAAGACCTAATTCCACGGTAATGGAATTAAGTCGTTGTTCATTACTTCCCGATAAGCAATGAACTTTGATATAAGTATGAAATATTGTCATGAATAATCAAAGTCCTGCCGGCAGTAATTGACAGGACTTTTTCTCATTCTTGGGTAGGCGGTGCATAACACCGATAAGCACCTATAAAAATTCGGGTGTTGCGAGCCTAAGTAATAAGTCCGCTCGGCGATTTCATGTATCAGTCCCATGACTTTGTCGTAAGTGATATTGGTTGGTAGTATATTGACACGTAAAAACAAGAACTACGGGTGGAACCCATGAAGAGGAACTGTTTTATAAAATCAAGGGCATGGTGAGATTTCCCGCAAGGGTTGAAACAGCAAGGCAATGAAAAAACCTTGTCTCTCGGACTGACACTGCTGTAAGACTCCGACGGCGTGTGTGTTATTTAGAGATTTTCCTTTGCTTTTGCAAGGGGAATCTCTGCCTTGCGACAACCCGCTCTGGCGTGAAGGTTGGAAAGAGCAAGGCAGGTTGAACCTGAATGTTGACATGCTAATACCTCTGCTGAACGAGTTTAGGCGAGTTCAGCAACCCTAAAATAATAAGTAAGGCGATGAACCTAAATTCATCGCCTTTCGCTTGGTTCTTCGCGAGTGAAGAACAGGAAAGGGGGAGGAGCCCGTATGGGCTCCGTGGGGGAAAACCAAAGAAAAAATCAAAATATCTATGAGGAAAAATAAAACTCCCTCATAGATATTTTTTACTTTTTTGGTAAATGCACAATATTTATCC
>JAZQDA010000135.1:0-6317 GCA_045546535.1 Clostridia bacterium
ACTTCCGATGAAATGCTTGCAGCCAACCGTGAAATTTCCGATGGTCTCTATGATAAGAGTACCGACATCATTATGCTTAATCAGTTAGGCAGCGAGTGGAACGGATTGAAGTTCGGTGAGTGGCGCAGAAATATGACCGACTATATCAACGAAAGCGGAATTGCTTTTAATGTTGATATTGTGAGAGCCATCCCGGATGATGCAATGGATTTCAAGATTGCTATGTATCGTCTGTTGGAAGAACCCGAACACATCAGAGACCAGTTTGACAAGGCTGGCTTTGTCGATGGTCAGAAGATTACGGTTGTTCGCTTTGATGACATTCTCGGCGGTGTCCGTGCTGGTCAGGTTACTTTCAAGAGATACGAGTACACCGATTGGGGCGGTAAAGAGGGTGTAAAACTCATTGTGACCGTTCCCAATAAGCGTGGAGAATACTATCAGATTTTGAACAGCGAATGTCTGGTCATTGATGGTTGGGTGGAAATTCCGAGAGAGTTGTTCTGGGAAGAAGTTCCTTCTACAAATGGCTTTAAGTGCGAGAAAACTCGTTTCCTTTCTTTCGATAGAAAGCAGTACGACGTTACTCTTGACTACTTCCGCAGCATCGGAATTAAGCCGATTATCAACACCTACAAGCCGCAGTTCAATTAAGTAGGTGGAAAATATGGCAAAAGGTAAGAAATTTGATGCCGCTCAAAAGCACTTTGAGGGTAAGAAGATAGAACTTGAAAAGCAGATTAAGGCTTTAACCGCTCGTGTGAGTGAGCAAAACAAGACCATTTCGGAGCAGAAAGGGCAGATTGATGCCCTTTCCTCTGAAAACCAGCAACTTAAAGAATGGATTGAAAGACTTCTTGAATATACCGAACTTTCCAAGGAAGATATAAAGGCTGCTTGCGAAAAAGATAAGAAGATTGCAAGTGCAATGTCTGTATTCGGATTGTTTGGCGGTGGATTTGGAGGATTTTAATGCAAAGAACGCTTGAAAATTGCACCTTGATTAAAAGGTGTGTCAAGGCAGGTATCGGAGAGCCGGAGCAATACCACAACTTGAATAAGTGTATGGGATATGCTCGTGGAGAAAACGACGATGAGCCTTGCGAACAATGTAAAAATTGCAGACTATGTACCTGTAATGGATTAGGAGAGTGACAATTATGGCATTAGCAAAGAACTACGACGAATTTGTAACGAAGATTATCAACTCGGAAATTGATGCACTCAATTCCGAAGAAGGTCAGGGTTATATCAAGGCACTTTTGGATGAAGCATTGAAGAAGAATCCCGACCTCACACCGGCAGAGTGGAGCAAGATTAAGCAGAACTTTATCTTGTATCTGTTCCAGCAGGTAGTAGGCAAGAATCCCTCTCTTATGAGTGAGTTTGTCGGCTATTTCGGAAAGAAAACCACAGAGCAAAATGGAGAAGATACGGTTTAAGCAATATTGGGAAATACACGGAACACGCAGACCATTTCCGTCTCTTTACAAAGCGGTTGAAATGTATGGAGAGGAAAATGTGTATTTCCCTAAACCGCACTATGAAAAGGAAAATCAATGTCCGTGGTGTGGTAAAGAGGTAAGTAATAAGCGTAGGCGGTTCTGCTCCGATGATTGCCGAAAGCAATTCGATAATGCAACCGTATGGAATAGAGGGAGAGACCCTTATTCTTTGAGGATGTTGTATAGGGATAACTTCACTTGCCAAGAGTGCGGAGAATTTCACGCATTTATAAATGAGTTTGGTATGATAATTCCTATTGACGATGGAGAACTTGAAGTACACCATATAGTGCCGGTTGCTGAAGGTGGCGGTGACGAGCAACAAAATCTTTCTACTTTGTGCAAGAGATGTCACAAAGAAAAGACAAAAGAAATGCTGCGTAAAAAATAATTTAGAAAAATTTCAAAAACTACTTGACATATGACAAGTTCAGAGGTATAATAATTGTAGTAAATGAGTTACTACAAGAAAGGACTGATTTTATGAGCGCAAATATGGTGAGAATCACTTCCCCTTTATTTCCGAGCCAAGTCATTGAGTTTGTGCAGCCAAAGGAACAGAAGTTGAAGAAAGACGGTACTCCCAAAAATATCAAGTGCAATAAGAAAAAGGGAAGAAAGTCCGAAGTATATCCTTTTGAAATCCAAGACGTAAAGAAGATGATTACCTACTTTGAGGAAAACGAAATGTGGGTGCAGTATCTAATCTTTGTGTTCGGTATCAATATGGCTCGTCGTGTCGGTGATACTTTGTCTCTGACTTGGGAGCATATTTTCAACCCTGAAACCGGCAAGATGAGAATTGACCTTCTTGAAATCGTCGAGGATAAAACGGATAAACTTGCAAATCCGCATATTAACTCTGCTTGCAGAAAAGCAATCGAATTGTTCCTTGCAAAGACTGGTGTAAACCCCGCTGAAAACGGCTACAAGAACTATGTCTTTATGCAGACCAGCGGAAACTACAAGGGCAACGTCATCACTGCTGATGGCTACCGCAAGGCATTGAAAAAGGCTGCTGTGGCGGTTGGCATTGAGTATAACATCGGAACTCATAGCACAAGAAAAACTTTTGGTATGATTAGCCGAATGCTTCATCCGGGCGATTATGATAGTATGGAACTCCTTCAGACTATCTACAATCACTCCGACTCCAAAACCACAAAGCATTATATCGGCTTAACCAAGCAGAAAGTTGATGCTTACTATGACGATATGGGTACTTTCTTCGATGACTATGTGACCGGAGATAAGACCTATGAGGGTGTAGCAGATACCCCTATCGTGAGCCTTGACACTAATGACCTGCGAGATATTATCACGGCAGCATACAAGGCTGGTCAGGATAATGCCGGGAATACTGATGCAATGGTTCATATCGAAGCAGTCAATGAGATTATGGCTATGATTGAAAGTTTGAGCAAGTGAGGAATTGAGAGATGGTAAATGGAATACCTAAAAATGAAACGGTATGGGTCAGAAGATTAACGGAAAAAGGAGAAGTCTTTTATACCACATCAAAAGATATAAGAGATTATTACTTTCTGTATAAAATCGAAAATGACCTTGATGCCGCCAAGAAACCATTGAAGTCTGGTTGCGGATTTAGGTCATATGCAGAAGTCTTTGATGTTCTTCTTTGTGACAGAGCAGAAACAGACAGATTCCTTTCTGCGGTTGAGTTGGTTTTTGGCAAAGACCAAGTTGAGAAATGCAAGAGTGCAAAGGAAGTTGCAAGAATCAGAGAAGAAGTTTTAAAGAGAGTCAAGGCGGTTAAGTTGGGAAAATCTAAATCGCCGGTTGACCTTGAACAGAAATACATCGGAGGATAAACTATGATTAGTGAATATGATGTCAAGCAGGTAGCAAAGAAAAGAGAAGATTGCTGGTTCTCTGTTGATGAAAACAACAGTGTAATCAACAAAGAGACAGGAGAAACTGTTTGCACCGTTTCCGAACTTACGCAGATTTTCAGAAAGAAAATGCACTGTGATTTTGAAGTGGTGTATAGTTGTCATCCGACACTTGAAGTTGTGTATCGTTGCAAGGAATGCGGTACTGTGATTTTTGCATCTGATGACGAATACTATGACCCCAATTTGAAGTGTCCGACCTGCGGAGAATATAAGACTTGGTTCAAGTTCTGGACTGCTGATAATATTGCAAAGGACGAAGAAAAGCAAAAGGCTATTAAGGCATACGAAGCAATGCAGCGTGAGCAAGTCGAAGCAGACAAGAGATATTTCAAGAGAGGTCGCAAGTATGATTGGCAGATTTGGTCTGGAAGAATCAAGTTGCCGAACCGTGCAATTTATCTTGATTTGGAGTGCGACAACCTATTCAGAACCAAATTGAAGGGTTTGCGGTTGAAATTCCATTGGGCGCACAAGGACAAAGATGGAATTGGCTATATCTACAAGAAGCATTTCACATTTCCTTTGTCTTGGTCTGCTCTTAAAATCCAAATCAGAATTCATAAAATGAGAAAGAACAAGGAGATTTGATAATGGATATTGTAATGAAGATTGCGATGCTCGTCTATGAAATTAAGCAGAGACATCCCGAACTCCGCTTGTGTCAAATTCTTTCCAATGCTGCAAGCAAGGCTGGTTGGGATAACAACGACCTTTTCTATCTGCCGGATGAGAAACTTCTGGAGGGATTGGAAATCTTAAAGAAAGAAATTTCTTAAAGATTTACAAATAATATAGAAAAACACCTTGACAAAACAATCACTTTATGATAAAATGTAGATACTAAAAGAGAGGGCTGGAGGAGGTTATAATATAGAAAGATAATCAGCCTTAACTTAATATCGAACCCAAGCAGACACATAACAATTATAGCAAAATCCAGCCTGTGACGAGTTGTTACATAATTCCGTATGGTCAAAGGTGGATTGTTATGATTAGAGAGAGAACTACTACTGAAACACGCCCTCGCTGCGGCGAGATTTGGATGTGCCATCTTGTAGCAAAGGACGGTAGCATCCAGAGTGGATATAGACCCGTCTTTATCCTCTCAAACGACAAGAACAATACATATAGCACAACACTGAACATCATTCCTATCACATCGAAGATGAACAAAAGGAAATTGCCGGTTCACGTGGAATTGTGGAGTTACCAGAAATATGGTTTAAAGACTCCAAGTACAATGCTGGTTGAACAGATTATGACGATTTCTTTTGAACATTTAGATAAGTGCATTGGGAAAGTAAGCGACAGTGAAACACTCGGAGATATTAGTAGAGCGATGGCAATACAGTTTCCGATTCTTGCAACGGTTTAAAAATAATATTGAAAAGCCTTGACAAGTATGTATAAAGTGTGCTATAATCAGTAATGTGTAAAAGTAGTTTGCGAGGTGGCTTTTATGGGTAAGGTATCTACACAAGAATTATTGGATATGTATTATGCAAGCGTTGCAGGAACTTCTGTTGAAAAGACGAGAGTTCAGATTGACAGACCAGAATTGTACGCTTACGAAATCCAAATCGGCAAAGAACTCATTGATATGGATGTCGATGACCTGTTCGGACTGATTATTGAGTTTAGGAACAAGAGAAAAGGTAAGGAAATTAAGTATATGATTTCCCATTCCTCTTATGACCAACTCTCAACTCTGCTCCGTTCAATCTTCAACTTCTATATTGACAATGTGCAGCCGATTAGAAACCCTCTCAATGATAAGAGGATGAAAGGCAAGGAAGCAGCCAAGCGACTTGCACAAGGCAGAGAGCCGTTCCGCTGGACGGTAGTTGAGGACATTATCAGAAAACTTCATAGAGACTTCGATGCAGACAAAGCGGATTACATTGAACTCATTATCCTTCTGTTCTACAATGGCTTTGCCAAAGCAGAGGATGTTGTAACTCTTAAAGCGGATATGATTAACCATCACAACAAGACGGTTAAACTCCCGGAAAGAATTGTTCATTTGTCTGATAGATGCTACGAACTTTTGATAAAGTTTGATAAGTTAGAAACTATTGCTGGTTGGAGAGGCGATTATATCCTTGCGAGTTGGCAAGGCAGTTACTTCAAGTTCATTGTAAGACCGAGCCAAGAAGATAAACTGAATGACAGACCGAAAACCGCAATGTGTGACATTATCAACCGCTGCATTGCAACCAATGTAAACGACAAGTACGATACGAAAATCAATTATCATATCTTGTATATGCTGGGATTCTATGAATTCATCGTGGGTAAACACGGAGACGAGAAAACCAATGCAATGATTACTTCTTATCGTGACTCTGACGATGTTGCGGAACTTATGAGCCTTGCGGAAGAATACGGAGTGCAGGTCGATAATATCTCCCACCTGAAAAGATATTTAAGACCGTTCATTGTAGCAGATGAGGAATAACTTCTCTGTGAAATAATGCAGAATCAAGTTGGGACTACTCTCACGGGTAGTCCTAACATAAAAGATTTATAAATAATATAGAATAACACAATAACGCAACTTTACACAGAAAAGCAGATACCAATGGGTGTATATGTAATAACCAACGGAGAAGGTAGTTACATCCATAGAGATGAGGCTTCCGGCAAGTATGTACCAATCCGAAGTTTTAGCAAGGCTACACAATGGGACAGCATTGTAAAAGCCAATGGAATTTTGAATAACTCCATTGCAAAGAACATCAGGAGCGGATATGCAGTACAACTTGTAGATACCGAAAAGACGGTAGTAAAAGAAAATACGGATGTTCAGAATGACATATGTTTCAGGAACATTTTGGACGATAACATTGAGGAATGGCTTTCCAAGATAAACACCATTATGGATGTTATGTCCGGC
>JAZQDA010000136.1:0-4291 GCA_045546535.1 Clostridia bacterium
GGGATGGAGAAGTCGGTTATCTCGTCTGCCTCATAAGCAGAAGGTCGTGGGTTCAAGTCCCACTCCCGCAACCAAATAGATATTCTTGCGTAGTTCAGCTGGTAGAACACTTGACTGTTAATCAAGGAGTCGTAGGTTCGAGTCCTACCGCAAGAGCCAATATGCTGGTGTGGCGCAACTGGCAGCGCAACTGACTTGTAATCAGTAGGTTGCAGGTTCGATTCCTGTCACCAGCTCCATAATTCACAAGCCGAAAGGCTCAATATATAAAAAACTAAAAGAAAAGGTGGTTTATCCATTTGAAAGAAATCAAAAAAGAGGCTGTCGAGTTGCTTGAAAAGAAGAAAATTATTCGCAATTCCGGCAGAGGTTATGTAGATAAGTTCGGCAATGTTGTCGGATTCTATCGTACAAGAAATAAGAGATACATCGAGGATAAATATGTAGACATCGCAAAGCGATTGAGCAAATAAATGTTTCCAAAAACTTTTTTAAAAAATAATATGCAAAATCGGTGTGTTAATTTTTTTAACACGCCTATTTGTGCTTGCCTTACATATCAAACCTGAACAAACACAAAAAATCATTTAAGGATGGGTGACAATGACTGATTTGGAAGAAAAGATTCGAGAGTACGGTTTAACGCCGGAACAGTATGAATCGTGTTTGTCAGATGCTTACCAGAAAGCCAATCGAACACTCGATATGGACTGGTCTGAAATCATAGATAAATATGGTCTCGATATTCACTTTGACACACTGCGAAAGGCGACCCAAACCATTTTTGGTGGTGCTTTTGTATCTGAATATTTCAAGTCGAAGAAAGCATCTTACAATGATGATACATACTTGGCAGAACTACGTGCCGAGAAACACGAAATCCGCAAGGAAAAACAAAAGTTGTTTGATGAGAGAACCGCTCTCACAAAACTTTTAAGAGAACAAGGCAGAATGGAATCTATGTTCGATATTGTTAAACGAGCAATAGAGGAATATAAGCCTGTTAATTTCAATTACACTCCGTCAATCGTGCCGGACAGCGACAATGATTTAATTATTCACTTGACCGACATTCACGGTGGTGTAAACATTGATTCTCCATTTAATGTTTTCAATATGGAAGTTTTAGAACAGAGATTGAAGAATTATTTGGATGAAATTGTTGATATTCAAAACACTTACAAGTCACAGAATGCTTATGTAATTATCGGTGGCGATTTAATTCAAGGTTTAATTCATACAAATGCAAGAATTGAAGCCAAAGAAAATATCGTTATGCAGATTATGGAGGTTACTGATTTAGTTAGCAACTTCATTTATGAATTACACAAGATTTTTCAAAATGTAGAAGTCCATACGACAGCAGGTAATCACTCTCGCTCAACAGCAAACAAAGAAGAAACTGTTCGTGGTGAGAATTTTGACTTACTTGTTCCTTTTGCCTGTAAAAAGGATTTGAAAAATATTGAGAATGTTAAATTCGTAGACAACTATTTGGACTGCGATATTGCCACATTCAAGGTAAGAGGACATATGGTTTATGCTACACACGGAGACAAAGATACGGCAAAGAATGTTGTCTATCATATGACACAGTTTGCAAGAAAGGCAAGATTACCTCTGCCAGACTTGTGCTATTTAGGTCACAGACATACCAACGGTTTAACAACTGTTGATGATGTCAAGGTGATTGAGAGTGGTTGTGTTGATGGTATGGATTCCTTTGCAATCGAAAAGAGATTGGTTGGAACTCCCGAACAAACCGTTACCGTTGTAACCGCAAAGAAACGTATCAAGGCATTGTGTGACATTCAAATAGACTAAAATTGGAGATATGAGAAGAAATGAGCAGAACAGATATTATCAAAAAGTTGGCAGAGCGTATCTATGGTGATACATCAGAAGCCAACCTTCAGCAAGCCACTCAATTTTGTGATACGCTTGTCGATATTTTCACAGATGCACTAATTGAGGGCGACAAAATTATTTGGAAGGGATTTTTAAGTGCGGAAGTTGTTGAGAGAGGTCAGCGTTGTGGCAGACATCCTCAAACAAATGAAGTGGTTACTTTCCCGCCATCCAAATCTATTAAATGTAAAATAAGTCAAGCCATTAAAGATATGGTAAACGGAAAGTGAGGGTTCATATGGAAAGACGAAAATTTGATGATTTTGCCGAGTTAGGTAATCATATGTATGAACTCGCAAGTGAAGAATCGCAGGTAGTGACCGCAGTGTTGCTATGCGAAGATGCTATTAAACTTATCAAGTGGCTTATGCTATATGATGATGTAACTGTCGGCAGTATTAGCATTGAAAATGAGGATTATCACGGATATGACAAGGAGTTTTATATTACCCTTGATACCGATTTAGTCCTTGATGTTGTACCTGCTTACCAGTTACAGACAGATAAGACCGCCGAGGGCTATTCAGCCATTGAATCAGATGTTGTTTTATATGGCGGTGATGTGAGTTCAAAACTTGCGCTTCAAAATACATACGGCAACAAATATGAAATCGTCATTGAGAATTATGATGACGAAGATGAATGTGGAGACTGCTGTGGAGACTGTTCAAACTGCCCTCACAGAGAAACTTCCGAGACCATTGCCGGTGCATTAGGTCTAATTGATTACATTTTTAATCATTTAGGCGATAATTAAAAATTCAGTAGAATGGACTGTTTTTCGGAGCAGTCCATTTTTAGTTGTAATTTCAAAAAGTAGTTGATACGGAGGTGGCAAATATGCCAAGCAAAGATAGTAAGTGTGTTTGCTGCTCCTGTGGAGAACCACTTGCTCTAACAAAATTTTATAAATCAAATAGTGTATTCTATGCCGATGGGCATTTACCAATCTGCAAGGAGTGTTTCAGTAGTAAATTCGGACATTTTGCAGCCGAATATCATAGCAACAAGATGGCTATGCAAAGAATGTGTATGACTTTTGATATTTATTTCAACGAAGTCGCATTCGATAGTTGCGACACGGATGACAGTACCGTATTAGGAAATTATTTTAGGAAATTGAATTTGTCGCAGCATAAGGGAAAAACCTTTGAAGATTCAATTAAAGAGGGTTTTGATTTATCAGGAGATAGAAAACCCGTAAAGGAAACACAGGAAGTCGTTAATGTTGATAGCGACGATGAGGAAAATGAAAACGCAGATATGATTGACCCCGCTGATATTGAAAAATGGGGTGCTGGTCTTGAACCAACAGATTATACTATTTTGAATAGCCACTATCGCTTGCTTTCAAGTTCAAATCCGCAATGCGATGGTAACGCTGAAATATTCATCATTGACCTTTGTTACACAAAGATGCAACAGATGAAGGCGGTTCGTGAGAGCCGTGTGGACGATTACAAAAAACTCACGGAATCATATATTAAATCTTTCACACAAGCAGGTCTTAAAACTGTCAAAGACACAAATGCTATGGAAGATTTCACGATTGGTGTTAATGCGGAAACTATCGAGAAATATACTCCTGCGGAGTATTACAAAAACAGAAGCCTTTACAAAGACCACGACAATATTGGCGACTATATTGACAGGTTCTTGTTGAGACCTTTGAGAAATCTTATGCGAGGAACGAAAGACAGAGATGCAGAGTTCTTCGTAAAAGACGAGGAAGAAAACGATGGCTTCACAGACGACGAGTAATACTGCTCATAAATACTATAAAAATCGCAATGCCGACGATAGGCAGAGTGAATTATATAAAAAGTTTCCCGCTACCTCTTTTTTAGGTACACCGCAAAATGTAGACCACTTTATTCAATGGGTAACTTTCTTCCGAAGAAATTTACATAGGTTTGCAACAGATTATCTTGGAATAACTCTGCACTGGTATCAGACAATTATGCTATACCTAATGGGAATTAACCAATTTATCGTTGTTATCGCAAGCCGTGCTTCTGCAAAATCATTTATTATTGCTTTGTATGCGTGTTGCAGATGCATCTTATATCCAAACTCCTTAATCGTGCTTTCGAGTGCGACCAAGGGACAATCGAAATTGCTTGTTTCTGAAAAAATTCAGAAAGAATTGATGAACCTCTCTCCTACTTTGAGAAAAGAAATTCGCAAAGTAAAGGACAATCAAAATGAGGTTATCGTGTATTTTAGAAATCACAGTACAATCACGGTTGTTCCTGCCAGCGAAAACGGACGTGGTTATCGTTCAAATGTTATCGTAAGAGAAGAATTTAGACAGATTAAGAAATCTGTTGATGACAGTAAAGTCGGATCGTAGCCATGTCGTTCTGTGAGCCAAGGAGTTGTA
>JAZQDA010000137.1:0-5330 GCA_045546535.1 Clostridia bacterium
GCTACGATCCGACTTTGCGGTTTTCTCTATCATTTCTTCATAGAATGTGTCAAACCCTTCCGCTAACCTATCCATCTTATCTGCATCATCTCTCGCCATGTCTTCGAGATTTAGTATTCTATCTTCAAGGTGCTGACTTTCTAATTGTTTTTCATGTTCGCAAAATCTGTCCCAAAGATTATCAAGGCTATGCGATAAAGAATTAAAGTTTTGCTCTAACTCCTCAATTCTGTTTTCAATGTATTTCATCTTCCGTCACCTCATCATAATGTTCTTTACAGAACTCTTTAAAATCGCCATCTTCCATCATCTCAATGTCTTCCTTGAACAACTTCTTCCCTGTTTCCGTTGTCCATTTTTCATAGTCCTTGGCGGTCATGACTTCCTTGAGTTTGTCATCGTACCACATCGTCAACTTGTTGTATCTGATACATTCCCTTCCCAAATAATTAATGGTATCTATGACATCTTCCTTGTCATCAAGGACTGTGTTAGAACAAAAGTTGTATATATATTCTTGATAGTTCACCAAGCTGTTCTCCTTTCTCCGCAATAATATCCCGACACAAATTCTTTGGCGGTTCTGTCCCAACAGATTGACTTGTTAAGACTACACTTCGTTACGGAGTGACCGCCATACCCCCTATACTTCGTTAAATATTTGCACCCACTACAACTCATTTAATACCCCCTATCATCGCCAAGGTCTTTGCCTTTTGCCTTTCCGCATAATCTCGTGTCCATATGCTTGTGTCTTGCTGATGTGCTATGACCTCGGCTCTCTCTTCAAGTTTTCTTTTGATGCGATTGTTCTCCCTTATCCTTGCTTGGCTCTGCCTTTGTGCTTCAATTCTGCACTTGGGGCAATACTTCATTCGCTTTGTCGCATAGGTGTAGGTGAACTTCTCGCCACATATCACACAAGGTTTCGTGTAACTTTCTTGGATATTCACTTCGGTACTCTCCCCCTTTTCTTAAACTCTATCCCATACCATTTCAGCCTTTCCCTATACTCAACATCGACTTCCGCTCTCTCTCGCATTTCTTCTCGCTCTGCATTGGCTTGCCCCCTCGTTTTGAAGAAGGGGCAATCACCCTCAATGACTTCTTCTAATGCGATGCAACAGTTACGATATCTTCTCGGTTGCGTATAGGCGAAACATTCTTCTTTGTCACATTGTATGTGCTTCATTTCCAATAAACCTTTACTCCTGTATATTTGCTTACTGTCTTGGCAAGGTCTTTCGCCTTGAATGGAGAGTTAGGGTCATTGATTGTTTCCACATATCTGCTGACCCCTTCCCACATATCAGCAATTCGGTTGCCACCGTCTTTGTCGAACTCTTCTTCTTCCATCAAGTACCCTGCACAAGCAAGCATTGTTTTCATGACCGCTTCTTCAACGAGTTCCTTTCCCCACTCTCTCATCTGTTGGCGGTTCATCTTGACATAGCCTTGCTCATCAACAGGCATCTTCCCTACTGCCATTGGCTTCTTTCTCATTGTTTCCCCCATATATCGTATTCGCCTACATAGTCCGTTATCTCTATCTCTGTGCGTGGGTTGTTCTTGTCGTACCATACTCTGCTTCCGTCAACGGAACAGACTATATCTCGGTTGTCATCGGCAATAACCCTATACTTCACAAGGACATCGTGTGTCGCTTCAAGTAAGTTGGTGATGTCCACTTTCCTTCGTGTCGGCATATAGTAGTCGCACTTGATATTGATTGGGTGGTTGATTGGCTCTGCCACCAACCCATCAAGGTATTTACTGCATGACTTCTCGTACTCCCTATATGCCTTGCTCGGTAAAACTAACACTCTCCCCTTAACCTTCACCACTTGCATGGAGTTCTTCTTACTCCTTGGCGGTTCGTTAATTGTTATCTTCAAGAGTTATCACCTCACTATCTCTATCGGTACTGCGATTTGCGGATTGCTTGTATCGTATCTTCGTTCATCGCCCTTTGGGTATTTATCTAACACTTTATATTTAAGTGCCTGTTTCATTTTCTTTTTAGTTCGCTTATCCCCCACGAGATACACATATCTATGCTTTGGGTTTCTCGTTTGGTGCAGTTCGCTATGATTGTTTTTGTCATAGCCACGACTATGTTTTCCTGTTGGTTGATAGGTGTCTACTCTCTTTGCCGACATTCCTGTGTACAAGAAGTTACAGGCTTGATAGACATACCCTATATGTGTCCACCCTGTGTCTGCGTAACTGACCACATAGGTTTCGTTCGGTAGCATTTTTAAACTGTGGCTTACAAGGAAACTCGCTCGGTTATCTCCGTTCTTGTCGGGTCTTATCGCAAGCCGATTGAGTTCCAACACTTTATATCTGTTCTCTTCCCCTGCAAGTCCAACTACTAAAGAAGGTGAAGCTGGTATTCCGTAGGTTACTACCCCAACAAGTTCCCCACCTTCATATAGTCCAAAGGCATGGACTATATTTGATGGGTACTTCCTTGAGTAGTGGATTGTTTCAACGAAGGGTTTCGCTATTATCCTGTCGATTGGCTCAACTACCCTTTTACTTTTATCTCGGAGAAGGTCAAAGATTGTGGTTTGTGTTTCCACCTCACAATTCATTTCCCCTTCACCTCTAATATCCTTGCGTTTGTTCCTTCTTCGTAGTGGACATACAAGCGTTTCTCTGCGTTCTCAAAGACCTTGTACTCCCTATCCTTTTTCCATTTGCCATCGGCTAACACTTCAACAATAAACATTTATCTTCTGTCCTTTGCTTAATTTCCTTATCTGCGTAGTTCTCAATCACGCTTCTTACTGTGCGGTTGTGGCCGCTATAGTCTATGTACTTTCCGTCCCAATAAACTTCCTTGACAATCGCCATGCCACTATCGACATCTTCATCGGGGTCATATTGCTCATGCTCTGCATATATGACTATCGCATCTCTGCCGTAGTGGTCTGACTTCCAATTGTCTGCCAAGTGTTCAAGTAACAATTTCTGTCCCATATCTGCTTCTTTCCCTTTTGTCTTGAACTCAAGTAGGATAAGTTTTGTGCCACCGAACTCCATTATTCCGTCAATGTCTGTAGGGTGACACTTACCCCACGAAAGACTATCGAAGTCTATAAGTTGTTTCGCTCGTCTGCGGTACTTGAACATCTTTAGAATGGTATGTCTTCACCATCAATGTCGATGTTGATTGGGTTTGCTCCACCCTCGACACTACTTACCTTTGCATTTACGGAATAGTTCTTATACCACTTGCCGTTGTAGTTCTTTGATGTGAGATTGACCTCTTCGATGCTATCAATCTGAACCGCATAACTGTCCTGTGGAATGTCCTCGGCATTGGTAAACCATACCATCATGCTATCTGTTCCCTTGTCTGCATTGACCTTGACATATCCCCATGTTCCCTTTGCTCCTGTTCCGAACTTTGGCTCGGTATATACTTCTCCGACTTTGACTTTTACTGCCATTTCTTACTCCTTTTGTTAAGTTCTACTTTGGAAAGTTTGGAGTGAGAGTGGAACTCTCTCTCGAAGGTTTCCACTCTCTCTGCCCTTATCTTTTCCATCTCCCCTGTATACTCTTGATAACGCTCACATCTTCCGTGGCAACCAACAACCCTATCTTCACATTTGTAGCAAGGTGATATTGGTTTCTTCATGATTACTCCTTCGGTTTAAAAGCGTTACATACCTCATCGTATCTACCTTGAGTGATTGCCTTTGTACTCTCAAAGCCTAAACCCTTAATGATGTTCTTGGCTTCTTCGGTTGAATATCCGTTGGTGCTTGCAAGAGCGAATATCCTTTGGGTCTGCTTTGCAGTTATCGGTGCATCATCGCCTTGATTGTTTGCTATGTCCTTGCCACTTGCGATGAAACTCTCGTTTTCCATATCTTGAACAAAAAGTGAACTTACCCCTGCAAGGTTAATTGATGCATCGACCTTCGCTCTCTTCTCTGCCATCTTGAGTATTCTGTTAAGGCTATCGTAGGCACTTGCCATTCCTGTGGACTTCTCGTTTGTGCTACCTGCTCCAAGTCCTTGTGCAACTACCCATTCATCGCCTGTCTGTGGATTGATTTTCACAAGGTCGCATCTAATGATGAATGAGAATGATGGGTTCTTTGGGTCTGTGCTTATCTCCTTGTGGATAATCTCATAGCGTTGGAAAACTCCATACGCTTTGCATATCGCTTCTGCTCCCGACTTTGTGAGTGTCGGTGATTTTGTTTTAGGGATAACCATAAAGTCAACCCCTCTGCGGAGCATCACATCTTCTCCACCCATTACACCCTTGATTAAGTAATTGTTTCTTTTCTGCTCGATGATAGCCGTCTTTGAGCCGTACAATTCGATTTCGTTTCCCATTTACTTTTTCCCTTTCTTAATTGGTTTTAACTCTTTGAGTTCTTTGATTTTGTTATACATATTCAAACATTGGGTAAACATTTCCCAACTGTCATAACCATACTTCTTGTCGTACTCTCGTAAGTTTACAAGGTTGTACTCTCCGTCTTTATTGAGGTACAAGGCATAGCGGTTGATTACTCCAAATGCTCCATGTGTTTCTGTTACCGCTTGCCTGTATGCCATGGTCTGCGATGATGTGGTGAACTTCTGTACTTTGGTCGGAGAAGATACTGTCTTTATATCCAACACACAATGAGTTCCGTCTATCACCCCAAACCTATCCATCGTTCCTACATACCCATACTTCTCGCTATATACAGGGTCTTCGATATAAAGCCAATTCGGTTTGTAATCTCTGATAAAGTCCTTGTATGCCTTGAGGTATCCGACCACTTCACCCTCTATCTCATCGAGTTCATAATCATAGTCGATTAACTGTGTATACTCGTGGACAAGTGAACCTCTTCTTGAAGCGGTTAGGAGTACCGATTGGTTTATCTCTCCGTACTCCACATCGCTCATGTAATTAAGGATTGTTGTTACACTCGGTACTTCCTTGCCGTCAACGAGATAAATATGGTCTGTAGGGTAAAACTCAATCTCGTGCTTCACTTCCCCACCCTTTCCGCAAGCATCTTTATCTTGCTTTGGTTATCGGCTATCGCTTTCCTTTGCTCTGCCACTTTCTTTGGAAGTGCTAACTGAAACTTCTCATCGGCTATCACTTGCGGATACCTTTTAAGGAACACACTCTTTGCCACATTCAAGCCTTCATTGTCGAGCATCGCCCAATCGTAGAGTTGCATTGAGTCAACCACTAACTTCTGACAGATAGGCGGTAGGTTATCGAACTCTTCCTTTGCTCCGTAGATGCCGTTGCCTATCGCCTTGCGAACAAGTGACCATGCTTCTTCTGCGGTTGGATAACC
>JAZQDA010000138.1:0-33572 GCA_045546535.1 Clostridia bacterium
GCCTGGAGACCTTCACCGATTGCTTCTGCAGCATCAGCAGCATTTGTGCAACCTTTTTTGATTGCAAGTGCAGCACCTACAACATAAGCCCATTTAGCGTTTTCAAAGCAGATAGGCTGAATGCCTTCAACGATGCCGTAAGCATCAACGCCTTTTTCATCGCAGATAGCCTTTGCTTCTTCGATAGATGCGATGCCGTTAGCATTTAAAACGGCGTTTATATTTTTAATTCTTCTTTCATAACTTTCGAATAAAGCCATTTTCTGTCTCCTCCTTTATTATTCTTCTCTGGGATCGATGAGTCTTGCAGCATCATCAATTCTGCCGTACTGACCACTGGCTTTTTTGTATGCTTCGTTAGCATCCATGCCTTTTTTGATCATTTCCATCATTCTGCCGAGTTGTACAAACTGGTAGCCAATGATTTCATCATCTTCGTCAAGAGCAATTTTTGTAACGTAGCCTTCAGCCATCTCTAAGTATCTTGAGCCTTTAGCAAGTGTACCATACATAGTACCAACCTGGCTTCTGAGACCTTTACCGAGGTCTTCAAGACCTGCACCGATGGGGAGACCGTCTTCAGAGAAAGCAGTCTGAGTTCTTCCGTAAACAATCTGGAGGAAGAGTTCTCTCATAGCGGTATTTATAGCATCACACACAAGGTCAGTGTTTAATGCTTCAAGGATTGTTTTGCCGGGGAGAATTTCAGATGCCATAGCAGCTGAATGAGTCATACCGGAACAACCGATAGTTTCAACAAGAGCCTCCTGAATGATACCTTCTTTAACATTGAGTGAAAGTTTGCATGTACCCTGCTGAGGAGCACACCAACCAATACCGTGTGTAAAACCGGAAATATCTTTGATTTCTTTTGATGCAACCCATCTGCCTTCTTCGGGAATCGGAGCAGGGCCGTGGTTAGCACCTTTTTTAACAACGCACATATGTTCTACTTCTGAACTGTAAATCATTATGTAACCCCTTTCTTTTTGATAAATCATAGATGTTAATATTTTAACATACTTTTCCCCCTTTATCAAGACTTTTTTAAAAAATATGTAGATTTTTACAACTTGATAATGTTTTAATTCTTTCTTATTATTTAACTTTCATTATTTGACAAAATTCCCCTTATTTGTTATCATATGTTGCAGTAAAACTATAGCCTTGTGGTATAGATGAATTTTCAGAAAGGAATAAGTTTTATGAAAAAAGATATGCATATGGATTATAAAATAAGAAAAATGATTCCTCAAGATAATTCAGCCGTCGCAGCGCTTATCAGGGATAATCTGAAAAAACACTCTCTGGATATTCCCGGGACGGTATACTTTGATCCTCATATCGATAATCTGTATGACTTTTATTCGGTCGGAATAAAACGAGGTTATTATGTGCTTACTGATGCTGAAGACAATGTAGTTGGCGGTATAGGATTTGATGAATTTACTCCTTTTCCAGCCTGTGCAGAACTTCAGAAATTGTATCTTGCAGATTCAGTGAAGGGCATTGGATTGGGTTATAGACTCATAAGTTTTGTAGAAGATAAAATGATAGAAGCAGGGTTTAATGCGTCCTACCTTGAAACACACCATAATCTTAAGGCTGCGATTCATATTTATGAAAAAAGCGGATACTCGCAGATAAATCGTCCAAAAAAAGTCGCACATGGTGCTATGGACCATTTTTATTATAAAAAACTATCTTAACTAAAGATAAAAATTAAGGAATACGCTGTTCTTTAGGAGAATGCAGAGTGATTTTGAAAACTTTTTTAAAAAAGAATATTGTTATGGTAATAGCATTTTTTGCAGCACTTATCACAAGTTTTATCATCACACCCGATAAAGAGTACATTGGGTATTTTGATTTTAAAACGCTGGTGTGCCTTTTTTGCGTACTCGCAGTTGTCTGCGCACTTAAAAATATTCACTTTTTCTATATGATTGCAAGAAAGATTGTCCGTCTTTTTAAAAACTTAAAAATGGCAGTTCTTGCTATTGTTTACATAACTTTTATAGGCTCAATGCTTATTGCAAACGATATGGCGCTTTTGACATTTCTGCCTCTTGGTTATTTCGTGCTTTCCGTAACGGACAAGGAAAAATATATGGCATTTACTTTTATAATGCAAAATATTGCGGCAAATCTTGGCGGTATGCTTACGCCATTTGGCAATCCGCAAAATCTTTATCTTTATTCCTTTTTTGAAATCCCGACACCCGAATTTATGAGCATAATGGCACCGCCGTTTATTTTGGCTATAGCACTAATAACTATTTGCTGCCTTATCTTTGTAAAGGCAGAACCTTTGGAGATAGACGATTTAAGAATAACGCTCAGTCCGCTTAAAACTCTTATATATCTTTTGCTCTTTGCATATTCCATAGTAATAGTTTTCAGGGGTGTGCCGTACTGGACAGGACTTTTAATAATACCAACTGTTATTTACTTTATGGATAAAAAAGCCCTTAAAGATGTTGATTATCCTTTGCTTTTAACATTCGTGTTCTTCTTTATATTTTCAGGCAATATGGCAAGGATAGAGCCTGTTAGAAATCTGTTTTCATACTTGCTTGATAAAAGCACACTTATATTCAGCATACTTTCTTGTCAGATAATAAGTAATGTCCCCTCGGCAGTACTTCTTTCACAGTTTACATCTAACTATCCAGATCTTCTGGCAGGGGTGAATATAGGCGGAGCAGGTACACTTATTGCTTCACTTGCAAGTCTTATTACATTCAGAGAGTATGTAAGGCACAATAAGACTAAAACAAAATATTATATCAAAATGTTTTCTCTTTTCAACTTCGCTTTTCTTTTAATCCTTACTGTGTTTATGATTTTATATAAATAAAAAATTAATAAGCAAACAAAAAAGCGTCTGAAATCAGACGCTTTTTCTTTGCTTGGTTTTAAATTTAAATTAATACATTCCCATTCCTGCACCGGGCATACCACCTGCAGGAGCAGCGTTTGCTGCGGGGTCTTCTTTATCTGCAACAATGCTTTCTGTTGTAAGAACCATACTTGCAACACTTGCAGCATTTTGAAGAGCACTTCTTGTAACTTTAGCGGGGTCAACGATACCTGCTTCAACCATATCTACATATTCTTCGATAAGAGCATTAAAGCCGATACCTGCTTTTGAATTTCTGATTTTGTCAACGATTACGCTTCCTTCAAGTCCTGCGTTTTTAGCAATCTGTTTAACGGGTTCTTCAAGTGCTTTAAGAATAATCTTAACACCTGTTTTAGCATCAGCCTCACTTACTTCGTCAATTGCTTTTTCAACAGATGAAAGAGCATTGATGTAAGATGTACCGCCGCCTGCGATTATACCTTCTTCAACTGCAGCCTTTGTAGCTGCGAGAGCATCTTCTATTCGGAGTTTCATTTCTTTCATTTCTGTTTCGGTAGCAGCACCAACCTTGATTACTGCAACACCGCCGGAAAGTTTAGCAAGTCTTTCCTGGAGCTTTTCTTTGTCAAATTCGCTTGTTGTTTCTTCAATCTGATTCTTTATAACAGTAACTCTGTCTTTGATTGCATCTGCATCGCCTAAACCGTCAACGATGATTGTATTTTCTTTCTGAACTTTAACCTGTTTAGCACGGCCGAGCATATTAAGTGTTGTTTCTTTAAGTTCTAAACCGAGTTCTTCGCAGATAACCTGACCGCCTGTAAGGATTGCGATATCTTTGAGCATTTCTTTTCTTCTGTCGCCAAAACCGGGAGCCTTAACTGCAACGCAGGTAAATGTGCCGCGGAGTTTGTTAACGATAAGAGTTGTAAGTGCTTCGCCTTCGATATCTTCAGCGATGATAACAAGTTTTTTACCCTGCTGAACAATCTGTTCAAGTAACGGAAGAACGTCCTGAATATTGGAGATTTTCTTATCTGTGATAAGGAGGTAAGCATCATCAATAACTGCTTCCATTTTTTCAGTATCAGTTACCATATAGGGAGAGATGTAACCTCTGTCAAACTGCATACCTTCAACAACATCGCAATATGTTTCAGCAGTTTTTGATTCTTCAACAGTGATAACACCGTCAGATGTAACTTTTTCCATAGCATCTGCAATTAAGTTACCAATGTATTCGTTTGCAGCGGAAACAGATGCAACTCTTGCAATATCTTCTCTCCCGCTAACTTTTTTGCTGTTTGCAGCAATATAGGAAACTGCAGCGTCAACTGCTTTCTGGATACCTTTTTTAATAATCATTGGGTTTGCACCTGCAGCAACGTTTTTAAGACCTTCTCTTATAATTGCCTGTGCAAGAAGTGTAGCGGTAGTAGTACCATCACCTGCAACATCATTTGTTTTTGTTGCAACTTCTTTAACGAGTTGTGCACCCATATTTTCAAAAGCGTCTTCAAGTTCGATTTCTTTTGCAATAGTTACACCGTCATTTGTGATGAGGGGAGAACCGAATTTTTTGTCAAGTACAACATTTCTGCCTTTAGGACCGAGAGTGATTTTAACGGCATCGGCAAGTTGGTCAACACCTGACTGAAGCGCTCTTCTTGCTTCTTCGCCAAATAATACTTTTTTAGCCATTTTAGTTTACCTCCGAATTTATAATTATTCTACAACTGCTAAAATATCAGACTGTCTTACGATGATGTTTTCCACACCGTCAAGTTTTACTTTAGTACCTGCATACTGACTGATTAAAACTTTGTCGCCTACTTTAACTTCCATAACGATTTCTTTACCGTCAACTACACCGCCGGGGCCAACTGCAGTAATAACTGCAATCTGGGGCTTTTCCTGTGCGCTTCCGGGAAGAACGATACCGCTTTTTGTGGTTTCTTCGCTTTCAGTCATCTGAATAACAACTCTGTCAGCCAAGGGTTTAATTGTCATATTTATTACCTCCTGAATTTATCTCCCAAGGGAGAATTATATATAATTTTGTATAATTAGCACTCTTTTGACGTGAGTGCTAATTATATATTTATATGATATAATTTACAACGCAAAAAATCAATAGAAAATAATCTAAAAATTACTATTAGTTATTTACATTTTTTGGATAATTTTACAGATTATACATTGAAACGGAATAAAACGATATCTCCGTCATTCATAACATATTCTTTGCCCTCTAAGCGAACAAGACCTTTTTCTCTTGCACCTGCATAGGTGCCGCATTCCATAAGGTCTGAAAATGCAACAACTTCTGCTCTTATAAAGCCTTTTTCAAAATCAGTGTGAATTTTACCCGCCGCCTGAGGTGCTTTTGTGCCTTTTTTGATTGTCCACGCTCTTACCTCGGGTTTTCCTGCAGTAAGATAACTTATAAGACCTAAAAGTGAGTAACTTTTCTTTATAAGACGGTCAAGACCCGATTCTTCAATTCCAAGATCGTTTAAAAACGCCTTTCTTTCTTCTTCGTCGTCGAGTTCAATAATTTCTTCTTCAAGCCTTGCACAAATAGGGAGTACTTCGCTTCCCTCTGCTGATGCAATCTGGGTAAGTTCTTTTATGTATTCATTATCTTCTATACCGTTTGAAAAATCTTCTTCAGAAACATTCGCCGCATAAATAACAGGTTTTTTGGTAAGAAGTGCAATCTCTTTTAAAAGTTCTTCTTCCTCTTTGTCAAATTCCATATTTCTTACGCATTTCCCATTCTCAAGATTTTCATAAATTTTCTCAAGCATACTGAGTTCTTTCTGGAATTTTTTGTCCCCGCCCTTCATTGCTTTTTTGGTTCGGTCGATTCTTTTTTCAACCATTTCCATATCGGCAAAGATGAGTTCCATATTTATAGTTTCGATATCTCTTTTAGGTCCGATGAAGCCGTCAACGTGAACGATATTTGCATCTTCAAAGCATCTTACCACGTGAACTATAGCATCAACTTCCCTTATATGAGAAAGGAATTTGTTACCAAGACCCTCGCCTCTACTTGCACCTTTTACAAGACCTGCAATATCAACAAATTCTACAGTTGCATATGTAATCTTGTCAGGGTCATACATCTGGGCGAGTTTATCTATTCTTTCATCGGGCACATTTACAATACCAACGTTTGGCTCGATTGTGCAGAAAGGATAGTTTGCAGCCTCTGCCCCTGCCTGAGTGATGGCATTGAAAAGGGTACTTTTTCCGACGTTGGGAAGACCGACGATACCTAATTTCATTATATATCACATCTCCTTGATTTATCAGTGTTTTTTACGTGTATAAGAAAAAATTTCCGATTTTGAAAATCACATTTAAACATTATAACACAGCCTCTAGTATTTTTCAAGAGTACATAAGTATTTTATGAATATAAAAATCAGACCTCTGAAACTCATATTTCAGAGGTCTGATTTAAAAGGAAGTCAGTATAAAAGGCACAAAATATCAGTTATCTACTGCTATCAGCACTGGGTTTGAATGACTCACAGTCAGTACATTTTACTTCTGTGGGATTTGCTTCGTGAGTGCCGACATTGATTTTGTCGAGTGTGCAGTAGTTTTCATTTCCGCAGTGATAAGCACATTGTTTAACTGTACAACCGATAGATTTGTTTGCATTACAATTCATATTAAATACCTCCGTTCCTCTATTATGTTTTCCTTAGCGTAAAAATTTATTCTTTTAAAATTTAATTTCATTTTTAACTTCTTTTTTATTAAAAAAATCACATATGTTTTCAAGAGTAACCTGGGCAATATTCTCAAGTGCCTCGTTTGTTAAAAACGCCTGATGCGATGTTATAATGACATTTGGCATTGATAGGAGAATCGCAAGGTTTTCATCTCTTTTTGTTTCTTCCGACATATCTTCAAAAAACATATCGCCCTCTTCTTCATACACATCAAGTGCTGCATTTCCTATTTTGCCGCTCTTAAGTCCGTCAATAAGAGCCTCGCTGTCAATAAGACCGCCTCTTGATGTGTTTATAATAAACACCCCGTCTTTCATTTTCTCTATAGCATCTTTATTTATTATATGCCTGTTTTCTTTTGTGAGGGGGCAGTGAAGAGAAATAATGTGCGATTTTTCGCAGATTTCATCAAAACTCACATACTCAAGAGTTTCATCTGAGGGATAAGGGTCGTATGCAATAATTTTCATACCGAATCCTTTGCATATATCAGCAAAAACTCTTCCTATTTTACCCGTTCCCACAATTCCTACGGTCTTTCCGTATAGGTCAAATCCCGTCATTGAATTGAGCGAAAAATTAAAATCACGGGTTCTGATGTATGCCTTGTGCAGTTTTCTGTTAAGACAAAGGAGCATTCCGATTCCGTGTTCAGCCACCGCATACGGTGAATATGCAGGAACCCTTGCTGCCCTTATCTTGCCTTTTGCCGCTTTTGTATCTATGTTATTAAACCCCGCACATCTCATAGCAATAAATTTGATTTTCAGTTTTAAAAGCGTGTCTATAACTTTTTTGTTTATTGTATCGTTTACAAAAGCACACACTGCATCGCAACCTTTGGCCATAAAAGCAGTTTCTTCTGTAAGTTTTACCTCAAGATATCTTATCGAAATACCGTAATTTTCACACTCTTTGTCAAAATATACTTTATCATACGGTTTAGTGTCAAAAAAGGCAACATTAATCATTCATAAACACCTCACTATGTAATTTTGTCCGATAAAAAATTTTTATTCTTTTTATTTGACACTTTAACCGTTTTGCTTTATACTTTATACATATTTTAAAAAAAGGACAGTTAATATGATACAAAATAATGAAAGAAAAAATTTTTGGAAACTTCTTTTCACCCTTGCGATGCCGATAGCATTCCAGCACCTTTTGATAAACTCTCTCACATTCATAGATACACTCTTTATGAGCCAACTCGGAGATATTTCGCTTTCGGCATCTGGAATGGCAACACAGTGGAACTGGCTTTTAAATATGATAAGTTTCGGAATCTGCTCGGGTGCTGCTATTTTCATTTCGCAGTACTGGGGAAGCAGACAATATGATGATATCCGAAAAACTTACAGCATAGCCTTTTTAAGTGCTCTTTGTGTTTCCGTAGTTTTCTTTGTTTTGGCAATTTCTTTTTCAAAAGAAATAATTTCTGTTTTTAATCGTGATAAAAATATTATAAAAGAGGGCAGTATTTATCTTAAAGCCGTTGCTTTTTCATACCCTGCAACGATTATGACATCAATTCAGAGTACAGTTCTTCGCTCAACCGAAAAAGTAAAACTTCCTATGTTTACATCTTTTGTTTCGGTAATTTTAAATATCATTTTAGACTATGCGCTTATCTTTGGTAAATTTGGTCTCCCTAAGATGGGCATTCAGGGCGCGGCAGTAGCAACCGCAATTTCAGCATGGGTTGGATATATTTTCCTGATTACAGTTTCATATTCGCATAAAAATATTCTCATTGTACCTTTAAAAGAATTTTTGTCGGTAAAATTTTATGATTTCAAAAACTTTATGAAAAAATCTCTCCCCGTTGTGTTCAACGAATTTATGTGGGGTTTTGGCACGGTAACCTGTAATGCAATTTTTGCAAACACAGGCTATGAAAATTATGCCGCCTGTACAATTCTTCGAACCGTTGAGAGCCTGTGCCTCATTCTTTTTATCGGCTTAAATGACGGCGGTGCGGTAATTGTCGGCAAAACAATAGGAGAGGGAGATACCGATAAAGCCTATAGAAGTGCAAAAAGACTTATTTTGTCAACTCCCGTCATAAGTATTTTCATCGCATTTTTTGCAATAACTTTTAAAGATAATGTAATTTATCTTTTTAATATGAGCGGTAATATCACCGAAACCACAGTTTCAATCGCCCGTATACTTATTGTAATATATAGCCTTGAACTGTGTTTCCGCAATATTCCCTACACCCTCGTCTGTGCAGTTTTCCGCTCGGGCGGAGATTCACTCACAGGTGCAAAATATGACCTTTTATGCCTTTGGGGAATAGCAATACCCGTTACTTTCCTTTGTGCCTTTGTTTTTTCTCTTCCGTTCCCGTACGTGTTTTTCCTGAGTTACATAACTGAAGACATACCAAAAGCATTCTTTTGTATTCGCCACTTCGTAAGCAGAAAATGGATAAAACCCGTAGTACAGACGAAAATTTCATAAATAAAAAGCGTTGTTTTCCTGATGAAAGCAACGCTTTTTAACATATATCTTAACTTTTTTTAATCTGTTTTCCCGTATGGTCAATGGTGTAATTGTCTTTTAATATGATTTCCGACACAGGTACAATTTTATATCCGTCTTCTTTTAAAGTTTTTAAAATCATACCAAGTGCCTCAGGCGTATTTTTTGCAGCGTTGTGAAAAAGAACAATCGCACCCGGATGAATATTTCCCACAACCCTTGAATAAATCTCGTTTGCAGATAAGTCTTTCCAGTCAAGACTGTCTACAGACCATTGAATAGTATAATGTCCGCATTTTTCTGCCTGATTGATTACATCTGCGTTATAATCCCCATAAGGCGGTCTGAAAAGATAAGGCTCTACACCTGTTATGTTTTTGATTTTTTCATCACACACATCAATTTCTTCACTCATTGTCTTCTCTGAAATTTCAGTCATGTGCGGATGAGAATTTGAATGGTTCATAATTTCATGTCCTGCATCGTGCAGTTCTTTTACGGATTCAGGGAATTTATCAACCCAACTGCCCACAACAAAAAATGTGGTTTTTACATCATGCTCTTCAAGAATTTTTATGAGCGTATGTGTATCTTCGTTTCCCCACGCCGCATCAAAACTTATTGCGCATATCTTCTCTTCCCCTTTGTCAACACAGTATATCGGCAGTCCTTTAAGGTCAGAGTTTTCATTAAAAACCATACCCGAATCAGACCACCTTGTAAAAATGATGGTCATTGCCGCAATAAGAGTTATGGCATAAAATAAAATACTGTTTTTTTTCAGTACGAAAATTTTCATTTTGTTCACCTCTTGATATACAATATATTATCTTTGCGTCTGAAAAATCACACTCTTTTCATCTAAAAAAATTACAGTGTAATATTTGCACGAATTTTGTACATAAACCTTGATTATTTGGGGTGTTTGTGGTAAAATCTTTATGTTTGGAAAAACTATGGAGTCATAAATATATTTTTGAGTTTAAAATTCAAAATCAATAGTAGGAGAGTGACTCATATGGAAAAACTTATGAAAAATCTAGGCTTTTATGACGGAAAGACAGATTTAATCGAAAATATAAAAATTCCTATGACTGACAGGGTGTGCTGGTTTGGTGACGGCGTGTATGAAGCAACCCCGACAAGAAATGGCATAATATATATGTTAGATGAACACATTGACCGCTTTTTTAACTCAGCATCTTTTGTTGAAATAGAAATCCCGTATACAAAAGATGAACTGAGAGCACTACTTACACGTCTTGTTTCAAAGGTTGATACAAGAGATACAAACGGTGAAGCATTTCTTTACTGGCAGATAACAAGAGGAGCAAATGTAGAAAGAAATCACGTTTTCCCCGAAAACACAAAGGCAAATCTGTGGGTAACAGTAACACCAAGAAAACTTCCCGACACATACCGAAAATTGAAACTTATATCGAGAGAAGATATCCGCTTTTATATGTGCAATATAAAAACTCTTTGTCTTTTGCCTAATGTTTTGGTAAGCGAATATGCCAAAAGAGAAGATGCACACGAATGTGTTATGTATAGAAAAGAAGCAAACGGAATTAAAAACAGAGTAACCGAATGTGCACATTCAAATATTCATTGCCTTAAAGATAACATACTCTGGACTGCGCCTCTTGATAACCTCATACTTCCCGGGATTTCGAGAAAAAATCTTATAAATGTGTGCAAAAGACTTGGCATTGAGGTAAAAGAGGAACCTTTCAGCCTTGATTTTCTTTTTGATGCAGATGAGATACTTCTCACATCAAGTTCAAATCTTTGTCCCTCGGTAGTTAATATTGACGGAAAAGATGTCGGTTCAAAAGCACCTGAACTTTTAAAGAAAATTCAAGATGCACTTGTAAATGATTATCTTAAATACACAAAATAAACATATATTAAATTCATAAAGGTGGTATACAAATGAAAAAAATATCAGAATTTCTCAAACGCAAAGGCGTAACGCTTAGCGCAAAAAAATATTTTGTCGATGCTTTTTCTGCGATGGCACTCGGTCTTTTTGCTTCGCTTTTAATCGGCACAATATTTTCGACTCTTTCAACTCACACAGGCCTTAAGTTTTTCGGCGATATGAGTGAATATGCAAAAGCCGTACAAGGCTCTGCTATGGCAATAGCAATAGGTTTAAGCCTTGGTGCAAACGGACTTGTCCTTTTCTCACTTTGTGCAGTAGGGCACTGTGCAAATGGTTTTGGCGGACCTCTCGGCGTATTTTTAATAACTCTTGTTTCGTGCGAAATTGGAAAACTTGTTTATAAAGAAACTAAAATAGACATTCTTGTAACACCGACAGTTGTAATAGCAGTCGGCACATTCCTTTCAATTTTAATCGGCCCCGCCATTTCATACATAATGAAAGCGTGTGGCAGTGCAATTATGAGTTTCACCGAACTCGAGCCTTTCTGGATGGGAATATTAGTTTCCGTATCGGTTGGTATAGCACTCACACTTCCAATAAGTTCTGCCGCAATATGTGCGTCAATCGGACTTGTAGGTCTTGCAGGTGGTGCTGCAACTGCGGGTTGCTGTGCGCAGATGGTAGGCTTTGCAGTTATGAGTTTTAAAGAAAACCGCTGGGGCGGACTTGTTGCTCAGGGTCTTGGCACATCAATGCTTCAAATGGGTAATATCTGTAAAAACCCTCGTATTTGGATTCCACCCACACTCGCTTCTGCAATGACAGGTCCCATAGCAACATGCGTGTTCGGGCTTAAAACTGCTTCAGATAATGCAATTGCATCAGGTATGGGAACCTGCGGTATGGTAGGTCCTATCGGACTTATGACGGCAGAGGGCTTTGGTTCTTCGTTTGACTGGATTGGACTTGTACTTGTATGTATAGTTCTTCCTGCAGTTTTAACACTTGTATTTTCAGAAATTTTAAGAAAAATAAACTGGATTAAAGACGGCGATTTAAAACTTGACCTTTAATATTTAAAACCGAGAGGAGATTTTTTTGTTATGAAAATTGAAACAAAATGTATACAATCAGGCTACACCCCCGAAAACGGTGAACCAAGGGTACTGCCGATATATCAGAGTACCACATGGAAATATGCTACAACAGAGCATATGGGTAAACTCTTTGATCTTGAAGAAGACGGATATTTCTATACCCGTCTTGCAAACCCCACCAACGATGCGGTAGCGGCTAAAATAGCAGACCTTGAGGGCGGTGTTGCAGGAATGCTCACATCATCAGGTCAGGCGGCTTGTTTCTATTCAATATTTAATATCTGTAACGCAGGAGACCATTTTGTATGTTCTTCAAGCGTTTATGGCGGTACATTCAATCTTTTCGGTGTAACAATGAAAAAACTTGGCATTGATGTAACATTTGTTGACCCCGATAGCGACGAAGAAACCCTCAATAAAGCCTTTCGTGAAAATACAAAAGCGATGTTTGGCGAAACTATAGCAAATCCTGCTTTAGTTGTTCTCGATATAGAAAAATGGGCAAAAGTTGCACACGCACATAAAGTTCCTCTTATCATAGATAATACTTTTGCAACCCCCATAAACTGCCGTCCTTTTGAATGGGGCGCAGATATCGTCGTTCATTCAACAACAAAATATATGGACGGCCACGCAACAAGCGTAGGCGGCGCAATAGTTGACTCAGGTAATTTTGACTGGGAAGCATCAGGTAAATTCCCTGGTCTTACCACCCCTGATGAATCATATCACGGCATAACCTATACCGAAAAATTCGGTAAAGCAGCATACATAACAAAACTCACCGCACAGGTTATGAGAGATCTTGGCTCAATCCCATCACCACACAATGCATTCCTTTTAAATCTTGGTCTTGAAACTCTTTTCTTACGTATGGAACGCCACTGCTCAAACGCACAGGCGGTAGCAGAGTACCTCAGTAAAAACGATAAAATTTCATGGGTAAAATACTGCGGTCTTAAAGGCGATAAATACTATGACCTCGGACAGAAATATCTTCCAAACGGCTCCTGCGGTGTTATTTCTTTCGGTGTAAAAGGCGGAAGAGAAGCAGCGGTTAAATTTATGGATAGCCTTAAACTTGCCGCAATCGTAACTCACGTTGCCGATGCAAGAACATCAGTTCTCCACCCCGCAAGTCATACTCACCGCCAACTTAATGACGAAGAATTAAAGGCAGCAGGTGTAACACCCGACCTTATCAGATTTTCAGTCGGCATAGAAAATGCCCAAGATATAATTGCTGACATCGAGCAGGCATTAGATAACATATAAGAGGTAAATATGCAAAAGAAAAATCAGTTTATAGGAATACTTTTTTTGCTTAGTGCGGCAATTCTTTGGGGTTTCTCTTTCGTTTTTCAAAACGAAGGTGCGCAAATTATAGACCCCTTTGCATTTAACGGCATAAGAAATCTTATCGGCTCAATAGCACTTGTTCCCGTAATTTTTATACTCACTCTTATCGCAAAGAAAAACGGAACTTATAAAAAAAATACCCCCGCACAAACAAAAGAACTTTTAATGGCAGGATTCTGGTGCGGACTTGTTGTTTGCGCAGCAGGTACACTTCAGACTCTCGGCATAAAACAAGGCGCGGGAGAATCGGGTTTTATCACAACCACATATATAGTTTTTGTACCGATTATAAGTGTTTTTCTCCGTCAGAAGATAGAGCGAAAAGTATGGTTTGCCGTAATGCTCTGCCTTGCGGGACTATATTTCCTTTGCGGAAGTTTCTCTCTTAATGTAAATCAGATTTACCTTGTTCTTTGCGCAGTATTTTTTGCAGGGCATATCCTTGTAATAGACTACTTTGCACCAAAAGTAGACGGGGTAAAACTCTCTGCAATTCAGTTTTTGGTAGCAGGTGTAATTGACTGCATTATTATGCTTTTTGTAGATATTCCCACCTGGGCAGAGATTGGTGCGTGTTTCTGGCCTGAACTTGCGTATATGGGCTTTGTTTCGTGCTCTTTAGCATACACTTTCCAGATTATCGGTCAAAAATATGTCCCTGCTACACTTGGCTCAATGCTTATGAGCCTTGAATCAGTCTTTGCAGTAATTGGCGGTTGGCTACTTCAGGGCGATAAACTTTCCGTATGGCAACTACTTGGCTGTGCAATAATATTTTTAGCAGTGGTAATCGTTCAGATTCCCGCAAAGCATAAACTTAACTAATTTAAAAGGATTGGAAATTTATGTTTCCAATCCTTAAATTTTATGGTATAATAAAGTTGATAATAAATAGTTCAATTGTTAGATGAACTTATACTTGGAATTCTTGAATAATGACGAAAAACTACAAAGGAGGAATAGTTATGGATTTGGAAAGGATATTTAATGAAATAACAAGGGCTATATCTTGTTTGGGGAATCCAAATTGGATAGATTATGTCCAAATAATTAGTTCAATTATTAGTATAATAATATCTGCCTTTGCAGTAATTATGGCAATTAGAGTTCCAAAAGAAATTTCTAACAGGCAGGATCAGATTTCTCTGTTTGATAAAAGGTTTGCTGCCTATGATATTTTTTTAAGATATGACGCATTTACAACAGGAATTGATGAACTTGAAGGGATTGAAATATACAGAGAATGTTTTATGGATATGTTTTTTCTGGAAGAAAGGACTGAATTTGAATTTCAAAAGGCTTTGTTTAAACTGGTGCAACTATCAACACCCTTGCAACATATGCCCTTTCTCTTTGAAAATATTACCGATTCTGAAATGGATATGTTGTTTTCGAGTATGTTTGGTTTTGTAAGTGCTATTTCAAATAATAGTAATGTTGAGGAGTGTAAAGAAAGATTAGTAAATAATATTAAGGAGTTTAAAGAAAAACACCTTGAATCGATAGTGGGTACATTAAAAATAAAATAATGTAAGATTGAAATAATAAGCGGGTTGAATGTGTTGAATAGAATTATTTTGAGTCAAACTGAAAAATATTTTTTCCTAACTTGACAAAATCAATATGTATAAAATGCCCAATGTTTTATAAATGCACATTTGATTTTAAATATTAATTGAGGTGAGTTTTACTATGCTATATTTGTCAACAAAGAAAAAGCAGATTTTTGAATCTGTTAAAAAAGAGTATAACGATGCAAAAGAAAAAGAGAGATATTATGTAAATCTTTTTAACAAACAAGATAATTTGTACAGTGTGTTTTTCGCTATTTTTTCACTGATTATCGGTGCAGTATATCATATTACAACTTCGGACAGTTCAAAATCTGCAGAAGTAATTCTCGCATTTAAAGATAATGAAATTATAATTAGTTTTTTAATATGTGCACTGTCAATTATATATACATATTTTTACATAATAGTTCAGGGTAATTCTTATTACCTTATAATTTACAGTGAGAAAATAATTGTTCTTGAAAAATGTCTTAATTACTATCTTGGCAAAAAAGCATACATATGGGAAACTGAATTTATGTCAAAGATACAATCAAAAGATAATGTGTTGAAAAAAGGTTATCTTAATGTAAATTATATTAAAGCCGTATTGGCATTTTTACAGTATGTTATAATACAAGCAGGTCTTGCTGTAATGTGGTTTGATGTTAACAGCGTGGCATCAGTCAGATACACATATATCGGTATAGTTGCACTTACCACGGTATTAATTGCTATTAATTGGATTAGAATGTGGTTTATTTTGCCTTCTTACTATCGAAGCGAACTAAAAAAAGAATATGAAAAGAGCCTTGGAATTAAATTATGATTTTTCTGACTTAACCCAAACCTATATGAATTAAATTTATAAAAACCTATATTATATCAAACAAAAATGAGAGATTAAAATGAAAAGAATTGTCCTAGGTATCCTTGCCCACGTTGACTCGGGCAAAACAACACTTTCAGAAAGCATTCTGTATAACACAGGTGCAATATCAAGGCTTGGCCGTGTTGACCACGGCGACGCCTTTTTGGATACCGATACTATAGAGCGTGACAGAGGTATAACAATTTATTCAAAACAGGCGGTCTTTTCATTAAATGATACAAGCGTAACTTTAATAGACACCCCCGGACACGCTGATTTTTCTGCCGAGGCAGAAAGAACGCTTTGCGCTCTCGATTATGCAGTTCTTGTCATAAGTGCAACTGACGGTGTCCAGAGCCATACCCGAACACTTTGGAATATGCTCTCGCATTATAATATCCCAACCCTTATTTTTGTAAATAAAATGGATATTGCACATAAGTCAAGAGAAGAAATTCTCTCTGACATCTCTCTTAACTTAAGCGAATTCGCCCTTGATTTTTCAAATAAAGATGACACATTTTATGAAACCGCATCACTTTCTTCTGATTTTTTAATGGACGAGTATTTAAATGACTCAAAAATCTCAGATAAAACCCTTTCAGAAGCGGTAAAGACCCGAAGCGTTTTCCCTTGTTTTTTTGGCTCCGCACTAAAAAATGATTCAGTAGATGTCTTGCTGAATGCTATAGACGCCTACTCTTTATCCTCGAAATATCCATCAGAGTTCGGTGCAAGAGTTATAAAAATAACAGAAGATGCAAGGGGCACACGACTTACTCACCTTAAAATAACGGGCGGTAACTTAAATGTGAAAACCAATCTTCAAATTGGCGACAATACAGAAAAAGTAAACGAAATCCGCATATATTCAGGCGATAAATATACAAGCGTTCAGTCGGTAGAGGCAGGTCAGGTGTGCGCTGTTACGGGCATAACAGCACTTGTGTCGGGCGACGGAGTAGGGATTGACGAGGTTAGAAATAAACTTCTGTCAGAACCTCTCTTTAACTACTGTGTGAAACTTCCCGATAATACAGATATATCTCAGGCACTTTCTATATTTAAAAAATTAGAATCAGAAGACAGTCAGTTAAAAGTCTCGCTTGTCGGCAATCCGCAGAAAATAAATGTTCGTATAATGGGCGAGATTCAACTCGAAGTTTTAAAAAGGGTACTGTCTGACCGTTTTTCGCTCAATGCAGAGTTTGAAAAGGGCAGTATTGTATATAAAGAAACTATTGCAAACACAGTCGAAGGTGTAGGGCACTACGAACCCTTAAGGCACTATTCAGAAGTTCACCTGTTAATTGAGCCCATGCCGAGAGGGTCAGGACTTACCTTTCAGTCAAAATGCTCTGAAGACGTTTTAGAAAGAAACTGGCAAAGACTTGTAATGACTCATTTGGCAGAGAAGAAACATCTCGGCACACTCACAGGCTCTGAATTTACCGATGCAAAAATCACTCTTGTATCAGGCAGGGCAGACAAAAAGCATACCGACGGCGGAGATTTCCGTCAGGCTACCTACCGTGCCGTAAGGCAGGGTCTTATGCAGGGCGATATGATACTTTTAGAGCCTTACTATTTTTTCAGCCTCGAAATTCCTACAGCCTCAACAGGCCGTGCTATGACAGACCTTCAGAAAATGGGTGCAGACTTCACTCCGCCTGACGTTTACGGCGATATTACAAGGATAAACGGTAAAGCACCTGTTTCACAGATTATGGATTATCACAGCGAGGTAATTGCCTATACAAAAGGTCTTGGCAGATTGAATTTGACTTTTTCAGGATATGATAGGTGTCTTAATCAGGAAGATGTTGTTTCGTCTTTAATGTATGACCCAACCGCTGACCTTGAAAATACGCCTGATTCCGTATTTTGCTCTCACGGAGCAGGATTTACTGTAAAATGGGACGAGGTTTTTGAGCATATGCATCTTCCGCTTATGAAAACTGAAACTCAAAAAATCGATGAAACTAAAACTGTCCGCCAGAAAGAGTCAGTTTCATATACAGACGATGAACTTCTTGAAATATTTGAAAAAACATACGGCAAAGTTAAAAATGAAAGAAGAAAAACCCACACCGAAGAGCGAAGCGCAAAACCCTATAAAAGTTCATCGCTAAAAACAGGACCTGAATATTTTCTCATAGACGGCTATAATGTCATTCACGGATGTGAACCTTTGAAAAAAATCTTCCTTGAAAGTCCCGACACCGCCCGTCGGGTGCTCATAACCCGACTTTGTAACTATCAGGCGATGCGTGAAAACAATGTGATTTTGGTTTTCGATGCCTATAAAGTTAAGGGTAACCTCGGTGAAGTTGAAAAGGTAAATAATATAACAGTTGTTTATACAAAAGAGGCGGAAACCGCCGATACCTATATTGAAAAAGCATCGAAAGAACTCTCGAAAAATTACCGCGTAAGAGTTGCCACATCTGACAGTCTTGAACAACTCATAATTTTCGGTAACGGTGCCATAAGGGTAACGAGCGAAGAATTCTACAGGGAACTCACTCAAGCGGAAGAAGAGATGAGACGCTTTATTTCTTCAAATGCTTGACAACATTCGACTTTTAATATAAGATAAATTTAAAATTAAATAATATTGGAGGTACCAATGAAAAAATTTTTATCAGAATTCAAAGAATTTGCAGTAAAAGGCAATATGTTTGACCTGGCTGTCGGCGTAATTATAGGCGGTGCTTTTAACACAATAGTTAAATCTCTCGTTGATGATATCATTATGCCTGCAATTGGAATTCTCTTAGGCGGACACGACTTCACAGCCATGAAATTTGTCATCGGCAGTGCAGAGATCACATACGGCAATCTCATTCAGAATCTTGTCAACTTCCTTATTACCGCATTCTGCCTGTTCCTTATAGTTAAAGGTATAAACAAACTCAAAAAACCTAAAGAAGAACCCGCTCCCGCTCCTGAACCTGCAAAGAGCGAAGATACAATTCTTCTTGAACAGATACTTGAAGAAATCAAGAATAAATACTAACAAATTAAAAGAGTGCAATAGCACTCTTTTTTTATTTTAAAACATATTGACAAAAAACAAGAATAGGTATATAATAAAACAAACAATTGAACATTTGTTCAAATGAGAGGTGAAAATTATGATAAAAAGTGTACCTCTGTGTGAAAGTACTCACAATCATAAAGAGTTTTCAGATAAGATAAGAGCAAAAATGCCCGATGAAACCCTGCTTTGCGATTTGGCAGAACTCTATAAACTTTTTGGAGATTCAACCCGTATAAAAATACTCACCTGTCTTTTTGAAGACGAAATGTGTGTATGCGATATTGCAGATGTTTTAAATATGACATCGTCTGCCATATCGCATCAGTTAAGACTTTTAAAACAGTCAAAACTTGTAACTTTCCGCCGTGATGGCAAAACAGTATTTTACTCACTTGCCGATGATCATGTACGCACAATCATCGGTATGGGAATGGAACATATAACAGAATAGGAAAGGGAGATTAAAATGAAAAAAACATATAAATTCACGGGCATTGACTGTGCTCACTGCGCATCTGAACTCGAAAAAATTCTCCAAAACTCAGACGGTATTGAAGATGCAAAAGTAAACTTTATATTTGAAAAACTTATCATTACATCTGACAGTCAGGAATGCATTTCAAATGCTTTTAAAGAATGTGAAAAAGCATTTCCTGAGTTTAAAATAGAGGGATAATAAGTGAAAAAAAGACTTGATTTATCAACCAAACAAAAAATATCACTTTTAAAAATAATTTTTTCCGCTTTGGTTTTAATTTTATATTTTGTTTTAAAATCAAAGCCTTTTTTCACGCCTTTTTTATCATTTTTAATACTTACCTTTTTGTACTTATTGCTCGGATATGATGTGATTTTCGGGGCAATCAGAAAAATTTTCAAAGGAAGATTTTTAGACGAAGAATTTTTAATGTGCATAGCAACAATAGGTGCATACGCACTCGGCGACTATACCGAGGCGGTCGGTGTAATGCTTTTTTATAAGACGGGCTCTTTTTTTCAGGAATATTCTGTAAAAAAGAGCAGAAATTCAATAAAAGACCTTATGGATATCTGCCCTGAATATGCAAATATTGAAAGAGACGGCAAACTTATAAGGGTTATGCCCGAAGAAGTTTCAATAGGGGACATAATTATAGTAAAACCAGGCGAGAAAATCGCACTTGACGGTATTGTGGCTGAGGGCTTTTCCTACATTGACACATCTTCCGTTACGGGCGAAAGTATGAAAAAGGAAACGGGCGTCGGTGACAGAGTTTATAACGGCACCGTGAATTTAAAATCAGTAATAAAGGTTAAAGTAACAGAAGAATTTGAAAATTCAACCGTGTCAAAAATTTTGGAACTTGTTGAAAACTCGGCATTTAATAAATCAAAAAGCGAGAATTTCATTACCCGTTTTTCAAGGGTTTACACACCTTTTGTAGTTATATGCGCCCTGGTAATTGCATTTTTGTTCCCGCTAATTTTCGGCTCTTTTGCGCTTTGGTTTAAACGAAGCCTTATCTTCCTTGTAATTTCCTGCCCGTGTGCACTTGTTATAAGCGTACCGCTTTCGTTTTTTGCATCAATTGGGTGCGGGTCAAAACACGGAATTTTGTTTAAAGGCTCGTCATACATTGAAACTCTTGCCAGAGTAAAAACAGTTGTGTTCGATAAAACGGGAACGCTGACAAAGGGAATATTTAAAATAAAATCAGTAATCCCAAGTGAGAATACGGATACAGATTTTCTCATAGAGTGTCTTTCGGCTTGTGAGTACTACAGTGACCACCCTCTTGCAGAAATAGTTAAAAAATCATTCCCCGAGCCTGACCTTTCTCTTGTTTCATCATTTGAAAATGTTGAGGGTTGCGGAGTGAAAATAATATATAAAAATGCCGAGTGTGTTTCAGGCAAGGCATCATTTGTTTCAAACTATGCAGACAGTTCATTTGAAGATTCGGACTTAACAAGTATTCACGTTGCATATGACGGAAAATATCTTGGAAAAATTGAAATGTCTGACACCGTAAAAGGAGAGGCAAAGGAAACAATAAAAACTTTAAAAGAAAAACGGATTAAAACGGTTATGCTCACAGGCGACAATGAAAATACTGCACGGGAAATTGCAAAAGAACTTGGTATAGATTATTTTAAAAGCGACCTTCTTCCGCAGGATAAAACAAGCATAATCGAAGATTTAAAAAATAAAAACCCCAAAGGCTACGCTCTCGCTTTTGTTGGCGACGGCATAAACGATGCACCGTCACTCAAAATTTCAGATGTCGGTATTTCAATGGGCTCTATAGGCTCTGATGCCGCAATAGAAGCATCAGATGTGGTAATTACAGACGATAACATTTCTAAAATAAACACCGCAATTATAGTCAGCAAAAAGACTTTGTCTATAGTAAAACAAAATATTGCATTTTCTCTTATTATAAAAGTACTCACAATGATACTTGGGACTTTAGGCTTTGCAAATATGTGGATGGCAGTATTTGCCGATGTAGGCGTAGCGTTCATAGCGATACTTAATTCAATGCGAATGTTTAAATTGTAAACATTTGGTAAAACTTTAACTGTAGCGGTTGAAACTTAGAATAAATTGGTATATAATAAACAGTGTGGATTTCCACACTGTTATTTTTTTGAAAGGAATTAAAATATGAAGAAAAAAAGCAGTTATTTCAAATATATAAAACCCCATATTCTGTTTTTTATATTCGGACCAATATTTATGATAACCGAAGTTGTCGGCGAAGTTTATATGCCCAAACTTATGTCTATGATAATTGATAACGGAATAGTTATTGGGAATACGCCGTACATAATTAAATGCGGTATACTAATGATTGGCGTGGCAATCACTATGATGCTTGGCGGAGTTCTCGGTAACTTTTTTGCAGTAAAGGCATCAATTGGTTTTTCTGCTGATTTAAGGAATGACCTTTTTAAAAAAGTTCAGACATTTTCTTTTAAAAATATAGACTCTTTTTCAACAGCATCTCTCGTTACAAGACTTACAAATGATGTTACACAGATTCAGCATCTCATACGAATGAGCCTTGTAATGCTTCTTCGAGCACCTGGAATGCTCATTGGTGCGCTCATTATGGCAATATCCATAAATGCCCGTCTTGCCATAGTAATAGGAGTTGTAATTCCTGTTCTTGCTTTTAGTATAATAGCAATAATGCTCAAAGCCTTTCCGCGTTTTAATATAATGCAGAAAAAACTTGATAAATTAAATTCCGATATTCAGGAAAATATCACCAATGTACGAGTAGTAAAAAACTTTGTGCGTACAGATTATGAAAAAAACAAGTTTTCCGAGTCAAACACAGACCTTCGCGACAGTACTCTCCGTGCTATGCGACTTGTCATAATGAACGGTCCCTTAATGACTTTGATGATGAATATAACAACAATTGCAGTTGTTTGGATAGGCGGTAATTTTGTAATAAAAGGCTCACTGGAAATAGGTTCTCTTACCGCTTTTACAACATATATAGTTCAGATTTTAATGTCTCTTATGATGGTTTCTATGATAATACTCCACTCATCAAGAGCACTTGCATCGTCAAAGCGTATAAAAGAGGTGCTTTTGACACAGCCCGATATAAATGATGACAATGCAAAATTCAAAGATAAGAAAGTTGAAAGCGGAAAAATAGAATTTAAAGATGTATCTTTTTCATATAAAGAAAACGGAAGAAAGGTACTTCAGAATATAAGTTTTACTGTGAACCCTGGCGAAACCGTAGGCATAATCGGTGCTACGGGTTCTGGAAAAACCTCGCTTGTCCAACTTATCGAAAGACTCTACGATGTTACTGAAGGCTCTGTCCTTGTTGACGGAATAGATGTAAGAGATTATTCAATCTATAATCTCCGTGAGGGTGTAGGTATGGTTCTTCAGAAAAACACTCTTTTTTCAGGCACTATTGAAGAGAATTTACGCTGGGGTAAAGAAGATGCCTCAGATGATGAAATTATAGATGTGAGCGAAAAATCTCAGGCACATACCTTTATTTCGTCATTTACTGACGGCTATGACACGGAACTCGGTCAGGGCGGAGTTAATGTATCAGGCGGTCAGAAACAGCGTATATGTATAGCAAGAGCACTTTTAAAAAGGCCTAAAATTTTGATTTTAGACGATAGTACAAGTGCCGTAGATACAGCAACTGAAGGAAGACTCAAAGAAACTTTTTCAAAAGAACTTTCAGATACTACTAAAATTATAATAGCACAGAGAATAAGTTCTGTTATGGATTGCGATAGGGTTATTGTTATAGAAGACGGTCAGATTGTCGGCAACGGAAATCATACAGACCTCCTGAGAGATAATGAATATTACAAAGAAATTTATTACTCACAGCGTGATAAGGAGGCTCAGTGATATGGATATACAAAACAAAAAAGAGCGCCTATTAAAACGCTATAGTACGCATTCTCAAGCGGGTGCACCCAAAAGAATGATGGGCGGTGGCAGGGGTCCGGGAAAAATGGGGCCTGTGGCAAAAAAGCCTAAAAATTCAATGGCGTCACTTAAAAGAATTCTTGCATATATAGGAAAAGATAAATACAAGGTAATAATTGCCTTTATCCTTACTCTTCTTACATCACTTGCAACTCTTGCAGGGTCATATATGCTAAGACCGATAATAAATAACTACATCGTTCCAGGTAATGTAAAAGGACTTTTTTATGCGCTTATCCTTATGGGACTTGTATATCTTGTGGGAGTTTTATCCACCTATCTTCAGTCGCGTATAATGATTGGAATATCCCAACGTGCTCTTCAAAGAATAAGAGAAGACCTTTTCTCAAAAATGCAAAATCTCCCTTTAAAGTTTTTTGACAAAAACCCAACGGGCGAACTTATGAGCCGTTTCACAAATGATGTAGATAATATCGGCGAACTTTTAAATCATACAATAATACATCTTTTCTCAGGAATTCTTACAATCATAGGCACATTTTTCCTTATGATATATACAAACTGGAAACTTGCCGTTATAACAATTATTATGATACCCGTCTTTTCCAATGTTGCAACATTTCTTGGTAAAAAGAGCAGACGTTATTTTTCTTCCCAACAATCAGCACTCGGTGCCGTAAACGGTTATATAGAAGAAACTGTATCAGGTCAAAAAGTGGTAAAGGTATTCAATCATGAACCTCAGGCATGTGAAGAATTTGCAATTTTAAATGAAGAACTTCGCTCAAGACAGGTAAAGGCACAGTTTTTCGGTTCAATGATGGGACCTGTAATGGGGAATTTAAGCCAGATAAACTATGCCCTTACCGCAACAGTAGGCGGTATTATGTGCGTTCTTCGTTCATTTGATGTGGGCGGTCTTGCAGTATTTGTAAACTATTCAAGACAGTTCAGCCGTCCTATAAATGAACTTTCCATGCAGGTTACAACAATCTTTTCTGCACTTTCAGGCGCAGAGCGTGTTTTTGCGATAATGGACGTTCCTCCCGAAGCCGACCTCGATGGTAAGCCTGATATTGAAAATGTAATGGGAGAAGTTGAACTCAAAAATGTAACATTCGGCTATACCCCTGAAAAGACTGTTCTTAAAAATATATCTGTAAAAGCACATAGGGGTCAGAAAATTGCTTTCGTCGGTTCAACGGGTGCAGGAAAGACGACCATAACAAATCTTATAAACAGATTTTATGATATAGACGAAGGTACAATTCTTTTCGACGGCAGAGATATCCGTGACTACACCAAACAAAGTGTCAGACAGAATATCTCAATGGTACTTCAAGACACCTACCTTTTCACAGGTACAGTAAAAGAAAATATCCGCTACGGCAGACTCGACGCAACAGATGATGAGGTAATAGAGGCTGCAAAAACATCTAGCGCACATTCTTTCATAATGCGTCTTCCCGACGGCTATGATACTCTCATAGAGGGTGACGGGGCGAATTTCAGCCAGGGTCAGCGCCAACTTATAAATATTGCCCGAGCCGCAATCTCAAAAGCCCCCATACTCATACTTGATGAGGCAACAAGTTCAGTTGATACCCGAACCGAAAAGCATATAGAAAAAGGTATGGACCGACTTATGAAAGACCGAACTACATTTATTATTGCTCACAGACTTTCCACAATCAGAAATGCCGATGCAATTATGGTGCTCGAAAACGGAGAGATAATAGAAAGCGGAACACATGACGAACTTCTTCTGAAAAAAGGAAGATATTACGAACTCTATACTGGAATAACAGAACTCGATTAGTAACAAAAACACCCATACTCTCATATGATAAAGTAATCACATCAGGGGAGGTATGGGTGTTGTTTTTTAAAAATATAATGAAAAAAGTATGGATACTGTGTGTGCTTGGTTTTGTCGTGGGTGTATTTTTAACTTTTATAATGCCTCCCGTAATTATCGCTTTAATTGAATCGGTAGTTCTGGCACTAGTATGTATTGCAATATTTTGTTCAAAGTAAATTTTATAAAAACAGAAAGGAGTCATTATATGAAAGTCGTTGTATGGAATGCACCTAATTTTTTCAAAAGTTTACTTAAAAAAATATTCAAAATGAACTCATAATAAGAAAGACAACGAAGAATTCTTCGTTGTCTTTTTAGTTTAATTATTCTTCAATAAGGTCAGACATCTTATACATTCCGTTATCTTTGCCAACTAAAAACTTAGCCGCTTTAATCGCACCCTCTGCAAAAATCTCTTTGCTCATAGCAGAGTGCTTAATTTCAATGATTTCATCATTTCCTGCAAAAATAACTTCGTGCTCACCTACAATCGTTCCGCCTCTTACAGCGTGAAGACCGATTTCGGTTTTTGTTCTTTTCTTTCTGACCGAATGTCTGTCATAGACATATTCGCCCTTTTCCTTTAAAGAATCAGAAATTGCATCTGCAATCATAAGAGCAGTTCCGCTTGGGGCATCGATTTTCTGATTATGGTGTTTCTCGATTATCTCAATATCAAATTTGCCCTCTAAAATCTGACTCGCTTTTTTAACAAGACTAATTAAAAGGTTAATTCCTACCGACATATTTGCCGAACGGAAAACAGCAACCTCCCGAGAAAGTTTTTCGATATCTGCAAGTTGGTTTTCGCTGAAACCTGTAGTTGCAATAACACCGGAAACTTTGTTTGAAGATGCATACTTTATAATGTTTTCAAGCATTGATGGGTGGGAAAAGTCTATGAAAACATCTGCTTTTTCTTTAATATCTTCAACTGTGTTGTAAACAGGAAAAGAATTTTTGGCATCGGTATTTACATCAAAACCGAATACAATTTTTGCTGTAGGGTCTTCATTTATAATTTTTGCAATAACCTGACCCATTTTTCCGTTACAACCGAATAACGCAATATTTGTCATATTGTTTATCTCCCAAAATTTTATTTTAAAAGACCGTAGTTTTTCATAGCGGTTTTAAGTTGAGAAAGAGTTGCGTCTTCCATTTCTGTAAGGGGGAGTCTGAGATTACCTGTATTCCAACCGAGAAGTCTTAAAGCGGTTTTAACAGGGATAGGATTAACTTCGCAGAAAAGTGCATCGCACAGTTCAATCATACCAAGTTGAAGGTCAATTGCCTCTTTAACATTTCCGTCTAAGAAATTCATTACCATATCGTGGGTTTCTCTCGGGCAAACATTTGCCACAACAGAAATAACACCGATACCGCCGAGAGAAAGTATTGGAAGAACCTGGTCATCATTACCTGAATAGATGTCGATATCTTTGCATATTGATGCAAGTTTTGCAACTTGTGAAAGGTTGCCACTAGCCTCTTTTATAGCCACGATGTTTTCGATTTCAGAAAGTTTCTTTACAGTTTCAGGCTTGATATTACAGCCTGTACGCGAAGGTACGTTATATAAAATAACAGGTATGTCTATAGAATTTGCAATAGCAGCAAAATGCTCATAAAGACCTTTTTGAGTTGCCTTGTTATAATAGGGAGTAACAGTAAGGATAGCATCAGCACCTGCATTTTGTGCAAATTTTGAAAGTTTGATTGCGTGAGGTGTATCGTTAGAACCCGTACCTGCAATAACTGGAATTCTTCCGTCGATTTTATCAACAGCATATTTTATAACTGCACAGTGTTCTTCGTCGGGCATGGTTGATGCTTCGCCTGTAGTACCGCAGATTATGATAGCATCTGTTCCGTTTTCAACGTGATATTCAAGCATTCTGCCAAGTTCGGGGTAGTTTACGCCATCTTCGGTAAACGGGGTGATGATGGCAACACCTGAACCGGTAAAAACAGTCTTTTTCAATTTGTTTTCCTGCCTTTCAATTATTGTTCGTTCCAGATTTCAATGAGTTTCTGAGCAATCTGAACAGCGTTTGTAGCAGCACCTTTTCTGATGTTGTCTGCAACAACCCAAAGGTTAACGCCGTTGTCAACACTTTCATCTCTTCTGATACGGCCAACATAAGTTTCATTTGTACCTGCAGCATCAAGAGCGAGAGGGTAAACATTATTTTCGGGGTCATCTTTAATGATGATACCGGGTGCTTTAGCAAGAACCTCTTTAAGTTCTGCGAGGTCAAATTCATTGTGGAACTCAACATTTATTGATTCACTGTGGCTGTCAAATACAGGCACACGAACTGTAGTTGCAGTAATTTTGATTGAATCGTCGCCTAAGATTTTTCTTGTTTCATTTACCATTTTCATTTCTTCTTTTGTGTAGCCGTTAGGAAGGAATGAATCAATGTGGGGCAGACAGTTACCTGCAATCGGGTGGGGGAATTTTTTGGGTGCTTCGCCTTTAAGACCGTTTTCAAGGTCCTGATAACCTGCAAGACCTGCACCTGATACTGCCTGATATGTAGAATAGATAACTCTTTTGATTTTGTATGCATCGTGAAGAGGTTTAAGAGCAACCATAGCCTGAATTGTAGAACAGTTGGGGTTTGCAATGATACCTTTGTTCCATCTGATATCATCAGGGTTAACCTCGGGAACAACGAGGGGAACTTCAGGGTCCATTCTCCAAGCACTTGAGTTGTCAATTACAACAACGCCTTTTGATGCAGCAATAGGAGCAAATTTTTCACTTGTTGAACCACCTGCAGAGAAGAGAGCAATATCTATATCTCTGTCAAAAGATGTTTCTGAGAGTTCTTCAATAACATACTCTTTGCCCATAAAGTCAATTTTCTGACCTGCGCTTCTTTTTGAAGCAAAAAGATAGTAGTTTTCAACGGGGAGTTGCATTTCTTCCAAAACTTTAAGGAATGTTCTTCCCACCATACCTGTAGCACCGACTACAGCAATATTGTATTTTTTCATTTCACATACCTCCGAAATTAAAATTTTTGAAATAAAATAAAAAAACCGGTATAAAACCGGGATTGCACTAAGTTAAGGCTTGGCAAATGCCAGGTCTTTTCGATAGCACTCCGCCGGTGGCGACAGTCATACGGCTCTTAACCGCACAACCAGCGATGTTTTTTGCAAGTAAAAACACACTTCGGCACCCACACCTTTTGCAAAACTTCATAAAACCTTGCCGTTTTCCGTAATGCTACTCATTGAGAGGTGCACCTCTATCAAAATATATTTAGATGTTACACCAATAATAACACCGGGCGCAAAATATGTCAATGTTTATTTTACACATATTTTAATAGGTAATAATTAGTTTTATATAAAATATATGTAAAAATATCGAAACTCTTGAAAAAAAACTCGTTTTCTGTTATGATAAACATATATTTTGTTTTCGGAGGAAAAACCAATGAGAAAATTTTTAACTACACTGGTCAGTACATTGATAATACTCCTTGCTTCTTTAACTGTAAATACATATGCAATAGATTTTCAATATGAAACTGTAAAAATAGGGCTTTATTACGGCTCATCTGCAAAAGACGGTATAACTGTATCATCTGTCGGAGGTTTCAGTGCAGGTTTTATGCAGGACTGTGAATTTATAAGTTCAGAGTTTGGTTTTGTTGAAACATCACTTACGGTTTCTGCTTCAGGCTCAAATATTATTATAGATGGAATTGAATACAATGTGTCAAATGGTAATTTTGCACTTCTTCCCTTAAACGGCGAAATCAATATAAACGGTTCTGTATACAGGGGCGGAGTTGAATTTATCCCTGATGCAAACGGAAAACTTACCGTTATAAATTTTGTAAATATAAATGATTATATTGCAGGAGTAGTCGGCAGAGAAATGAGCCCCTCGTGGCATATCGAAGCATTAAAAGCACAGGCAGTATGTGCAAGAAGTTATGCCATAACTACTTCAAAAAGGCATCTCGATTCAGGCTTTAACCTTTGTAATACCCAGCACTGTCAGGTGTATCAGGGCATAGGGGGCGAAAGTGAATCTACACGTCTTGCATCAGAAGAAACAAGAGGACAAGTCCTAATTTATGACGATAAAATCGTAGAAGCACTTTATTCTTCATCAAACGGCGGATCTATTGGCTATGCCAAAAATGTTTGGGGTAATGATGTACCATATTTGCAAGGAGCCGATGACCCGTACGATGCAAAATCAAATAATCCCCGTTCTTCATGGACAGTAAACCTCACAGCAGAGCAGATTCAGGAAAAACTCAAAACAAATAATATTGACATCGGTACAGTTTGCGATTTTAAAGTAACAGGTGCTGATGAATACGGAAGAACCTACGAGGTTACAATTTACGGTACAGACGGAACATATGTTTTGAAAAATGACAAAACCCGTTCTTTCTTCGGTCTTAACAGTCAGAAATATACCATCACTGCATCAGGCGGCAGCGAGATAGCAAAAAATCCTCTTATTGCTGCTTCCAAAGACGGAGAAAAAACAATTTCACTCTATAGTGCAAAAGGTGCCAGAAATAACGGACAACTTAAGGATAGTTTCTATATTATGAGCTCAACTGACACAAAACTTTATACCAAACAAACAAGTTATGAAAATGCCGATGCGTTTGTATTAAACGGCTCGGGGTGGGGACACGGACTCGGTATGAGTCAATACGGTGCGCTTGTTATGGCAAAAGACGGTTTTACATACGATGAAATTTTAAAATTTTACTATAAAGATGTAGAACTTACAGAAAAAACACAGCCTGTACCCGCACAACCTGACCCAACACAAGAACCTGTCGAAGAACCCTTTGAAGAACCTGTTGCTTCTTCTGATGGTCAGGTAACCGGTTCTGCTTTTTACATTCATTGAAAGGACAGTGCAGATTAATTGAAAACAAGCGACTTTTTCTATGACCTTCCTCAAAATTTAATTGCACAGACCCCCCTTGCTGACCGTTCGTCATCAAGGCTTTTAGTGCTTGGAAAAACGGACGGAAAAGTAGAACATAAAAATTTTTATAATATCACAGAATATCTTTCCAAAGGCGACTGCCTTGTTTTAAATAATACAAGAGTTATCCCAGCCCGTCTTATAGGCGAAAAAGAGGGAACGGGAGCAAAAGTAGAGTTTCTTCTTCTCACTCGCAAGGACGAAAGAAAATGGGAAATACTTGTAAAGCCTGGAAAAAAATGTAAACCTGGTGTCAGAGTGTCTTTCGGTGAAGGAAAACTTATTGGCACAATAAAAGAAACTCTTGATGACGGAAACCGCATAGCAGAGTTTGAATATGACGGACTTTTTGAAAATGTGCTCGATGAACTCGGCGAAATGCCTCTTCCACCATATATAACCGAAAAGTTAAATGAAAAAGAAAGATATCAGACAGTTTATTCCAAACACACAGGCTCTGCCGCAGCACCAACCGCAGGACTTCATTTTACAAAAGAACTCCTTTTAGAAATTGAGAAAAAAGGGGTTAGTATTGCCTATGTAACTCTGCATGTCGGTCTTGGTACATTCAGACCTGTTAAAGTAGATGATGTAGAAAATCACAAAATGCATTCAGAGTTTTATACCATAGATAAAGAAACGGCAGAAAAGATTAACAACGCAAAGCAAAACGGCGGAAAAATAATTTCTGTCGGCACAACATCAACAAGGGTGCTCGAAACGGTAGCAGATGAAAACGGAATGCTTAAAGAGTCAAACGGCTGGACAGATATTTTTATTTACCCGCCGTACAGATTCAAATGCGTCGATTCTCTTATAACAAATTTCCATCTCCCCGAATCAACTCTTCTTATGCTTGTTTCCGCCTTTTCAACAAAGGAAAATATTATGAATGCATATAATGAAGCAGCAAGAGAAAAATACCGCTTTTTCAGTTTTGGAGATGCAATGCTGATTCGATAAAAGATTTATCGGAAGAGCAAAGTAAGAGGTAATAGGTAAGAGTGAAGAAGTAATTAAGGTTTTCGCTTTAAGCGAAAACCTGTTTTTATTGATTGACAATCTCGCCTTTGGGATTGTATAATTAGTGTGTTATAAATTTACATAGAAAAAGGGTGATAATCCTTGTTTAAACTCATAAAAAAATATGGTAATGCCCGTCGTGGTACATTTACAACTGTTCACGGCGAAATCCAGACTCCTGTTTTTATGAATGTCGGCACAATCGCCGCCATAAAGGGTGCGGTTTCTTCGATGGATTTAAAAGAGATAGGCTGTCAAGTCGAACTTTCAAATACTTATCATCTCCACGTAAGACCGGGCGACAAACTCATAAAAGACCTCGGCGGTCTGCATAAATTTATGAACTGGGACAGACCCATTCTCACCGACAGCGGCGGATTTCAGGTCTTTTCTCTTGCAGGACTCCGCAAAATTACCGAAGAGGGCGTAAATTTTTCTTCACATATAGACGGCAGAAAAATTTTTATGGGACCTGAGGAAAGTATGCAGATTCAGTCAAACCTTGCGTCAACCATAGCGATGGCGTTTGATGAATGCGTGGCACTTCCCGCTGAGTATTCATATGCAAAAAAATCTCATGAGAGAACAATCAGGTGGCTTGAGAGATGCAAAATTGAAATGGACAGACTGAACTCTCTTGATGACACAATAAATAAAAAGCAGATGCTTTTTGGAATCAATCAGGGTGCAACATTTGATGACCTTCGTATAGAAAATATGAAGACTATAGCGGGATTTGACCTTGACGGATATGCAATCGGCGGACTTGCAGTAGGGGAGACAACCGAGGAAATGTATCACATTTTAGATGTAACTCTTCCCTTTGCACCCGAAAATAAACCTCGTTATCTTATGGGGGTAGGCACACCTGTAAATATACTCGAAGCCGTTGACCGCGGTATAGATTTTTTTGACTGCGTAATGCCCAGCCGTAATGCTAGACACTGTCATCTTTTTACATCTGAGGGACAGATGAATTTAAAAAATGAGAAATTTGAACGCGATACAAGGCCTATAGATGTAAACTGTAACTGTCCCGCGTGTCGAAATTATTCAAGGGCATATATACGCCATCTTTTCAAGGCAAAAGAGATGCTTGCAATGCGACTTTGTGTTCTTCATAATCTCTATTTTTACAATAATCTTATGGCCCAAATCCGCACTGCAATAGAGAATGATACATATAAAGATTTTAAAGAGGAAAAAATAGAAATATATTCCCGCCGTGTCTAAAAAAGTGTTGATTTTTTAATAGCCATAGTGTATAATTGATATGATACATAAAAATTGCATTGGAGGTAGCAAAATGAACTTATTTGAAATCACAGCATATGCGGCTCCCGCTGCACAGACTCAGACTACAGGTTCAGCATTGGGAATGTTTCTTCCCTTTATAATTATCATGGCGGTTATGTATTTCCTCATGATAAGACCCCAGAAGAAAAAAGAAAAATTAAAACAGGAAATGCTCTCTCAACTCATCGTTGGAGACAAAATTCTTACAATCGGCGGCATTCACGGAAAGATTGTTTCAATCAAAGGTGATAATCTTATTATTGAAACAGGAAAACCCTCTGAACCGTCAAGCATAAAAATTGCCCGTTGGGCAGTGAGCGAAGTTACCAAACCCGGTGATGAGAACGCTCAGACTCAAATAGCAGAAGAAACAGATTCAGAAACACAGGAGTAATATATTCATAAAATAAAATACCTCCGAATATTTATTAAACAAAAATATTCGGAGGGATTTATTGTGTCAGACAAAGCATCTGTTTCAACTAATGACTCTGCTTTTTCATTTTTGAAAAGTATAAAGTTTATTTTAATTTCATATCTTATATCTTTTCTCCTTATTGCCGTTTTATCTGCAGTAATCACCTGGACTGATGTTCCGGAGGCGGTTGCCTCACCGTCAGTCAGGGTAATAACTTTTTTCTCTGCATTTCTGTCAGCACTTCTCACTACCCGTTCGTCAGGCAGTAAAGGGTGGCTTGTAGGGGCACTTACCGGAGCGATAAATATCGCCGTGTTATTACTTTTTGGTATGGCACTGTTTGGCGGTATGGCGTTTTCCCTTTCAAATGCGTTGATGATTTTACTCGGTGCTTTATCAGGAATGGCTGGAGGAATAGTAGGAGTAAATTTATAATAAAAAGCAAAAACTGACTTTAAGATAACTACATAAAAATCAAGGAGGAACACCAATGAAAGCAAAAAGCATAATCAAATTTTCTGCAGTATGCCTGATTATAGCAATACTGGCATATGTAGCAGCATTCGGCGTTGAAATTTTCGGTAAATATATACCTGCTTCATTTGATGAAGAATATGGTATTGAAAAAGGTTTCGACCTCGCGGGAGG
>JAZQDA010000139.1:0-34983 GCA_045546535.1 Clostridia bacterium
TAAGGAATCTGGAACTGGATAGCCCCCATATTGAGAGAGTTAGGGATAGATTTCTTTTTCAATGTGGATGCGGTTTAGCGGTAGGTGATATGGATAATCTTCAACCTGACGATTTCGAAATAGATGCCAAAACTCATTCGATATACATACAAAAGAAAAGGCAAAAGACTGATGTTGAGTTTATCAGTGTCCTGATTGGTGATGCCCCAAGTATAATTGAAAAATGGGATTTTATTGTACCTAAAATCTCGCCACAGAAATATAATGATTATCTCAAGGTGATTGGAGGATACATAGGGGTGGAAAGACTGACTACTCATATGGCAAGACACACCTATGCTACGCAATTACTTAACAGCGGCATTCCTATTGAGATAGTTCAAAAGAGTTTGGGACATTCTTCCTCATATATGACCAGAATATATGCCAAGTTGTTGGATAGGACGGTGATTGACAATATCAGCAGGGTTAAACAGAGCAGCAACAGGAATTATACCATACTATCGACACACTAAATCAAAAAAGAAGCGGACACTCCAATTAAGGGGTATCCGCTTCGACAAGAACAAGAAATAATATATTATTTATAGACAAAGGTATATCTTCTTATCGTCCAAATACGCATCACAAATCTCAATATCGTTCTTAAACAAGGAATACAAATCCTTAAAATGCGATGCCTCATCCTTTAATTTGTGGGCGACCATTGTATCGTCGGTAATCATTTGCAGGTGGAAACACCTGTCCGCTTGCTTATAAAGCCCGTCAAGCATCTCATCGACAACATTGTATCTCTTAACGAGGCGTATTAATCCTTTCCTTATTTCCTTAAATGACGGAACTTCATTTGCAAGTTCCTGCTCAATCATATCCATTACCGATAGTATCTTAACGGTAACGTACAGTGTGTAAGGTGGGTTAAGTTTGTTCAGATAGTCAATCGTACCATTCATAACGCGTTAAAACTCTAATTTATAGCGGAAGACAAAATCCTTGTAGTGAGGTATCTGTCTTTCAGCGCATTTTATTATTTTTCCTTTTTTTAGCTTAGGATAAACCTTCGTTATTGCATCAGCATCCTTCCAAACGCTGACAAACTCTCCGCTCTTTTTAAACTGCAGTATTGCCATTTCTTATCTATTTATATTTCTCACCTCTTCCATATAGTATTAAAATACAAAAAATAATTAAAAAAAACAAAATTTTGATATTGACTTTTTACAATTTTTCCACTATTTATTTATAAATAACTGAATAAATGTTAGATAATGAAATACGATGGAGGATTTCGCTGTGATAGGAAAAGCAAATACATCATAGGTAAGCGGATAGAGGACATATATCAAAAGAGCAATTTAAATGTCGTCATTGATTATCAGGAAGATAACGATAAGGCAGGCATTGACTTGTATCTGACTGCTTATACTGCTGACAACAAGGAAGTCCAAAAATTAGCCGTTGAAATCAAGGAACGTCCAACAACGGCACATACCCAATGTACTGACTGGATATTGGAGGAAAAGAAACTGAACAAACTCAAAGACGCTGAAAAAGAGGGATATAAGGGGATATTCGCTTATCTATGGTCTGACAATTATTATGCTCTCTGGGTGATTGATGATATCCATACAACAAAGGGCACCCTCAATGTGGCAAAGACAACGCAGGGATACAACAACACCAAATATAATATGACGAAGACATTCGCTACCCTTGATCAAGCAAAATACCAGGGATATTATGCATAAGAATGATATAATCGCAATTATAGCCAAGGACAAGGTGGTGGAGGATATCATTACCAACTGCCAGGTACCTTTGCAATACAAGGACGATATCGCACAAATGGTGTATCTCATACTTCTTGAAACGGATGAGGAGAAGATAATTGGAATGTATGAGCGGGACGAATTAAGGTTCTACATTACGCGTATCGTCCTAAATAATTATAATTCAAAGACATCGCCCTTTCATAAGACATACAGGAAATACGAGAGGATGGCAATAGATATAAGTGATTTAGCAGATAAGATATGAATATAACACACCAACAGATGAAGGATATTCTTGCCGAATACGAGGCGAGGGATACCGAGGAATACGATGATGAAATGCTTGCGTTAATGGATAGGGTGGATAATCTGCCTGCACCGGATAAATTAATGCTATTTCTGTATGCGGAACTTGCAAGCGAAAGGAAACTCGCCAATGCTCTGGGATTGTCCCGGGGAACCATCAGAAAGGCACTTAAAAAGATAAAGGAGGCACTGAAATAATGATATACATCGAATTATTGCTATTAACACTGGTGATATGCTATGTCGCTTCAACCAACCTTAACGAGATAATCAAAAGAACGATATGGAAGTGGTTGATAAAGGATAAGGAATACAGTGTATATCCGTTTGTTTTAACAGACAGCGTTCAATTATGGGTGTTCATCATTTCATTGGGATATATCACCGAATTAAACGCGTTCAGCATATACACATTATCATTCATCGCACTTATGGGGTATGTATCAACGTTCATCGTATCATTCCTCAAATGCCTTAAAAGGAAATAATAATATTTTTTTAAAAAACGATATATGAGAGACTTTACCAAGGAAGAAATGGAAATATTGGGACAATATGAACAACATCTTACCACCGCGAAATGTTGTGATTACGTCAGGGGGTTGTCCATTAAAATGACAAACGAACTTGATGCCATTTATTATGACTTATATAGTGATCATAAAATTAAGACAGGATGTGGCAGATGCATTGTCCAATGTATTAAACAATTGGCAGTCAAGTACTTTGAACAGAAGGAAAAGGAAAAAGAAAAGGAAACCGAACCAGTTGTCAATGAGGAGAATAAACCGAAAAAGACAAAAAAGAATGTCAAAAAGGAAAAGAAGGATTAGTTATTACGCAACACCGGAAGAGATTGATCAATTGATGAAATCCCGTATTAGATGCAAAAAGAAAGGTGGTCATCTGCCATTATGGACGGAAGATGAAATTGAGATAAGGGACGGAGTAATCTGGGAGTACATCGGCAGACAGGGACTATCGCGGGAGGAGACTGCAAGACAATTAACCGAAAGATGGGACATATACATCAGTACAGCGAGGAGATACGTCAGCGAGGCAATTGCCAGGATGGCGGATAAATTCCAGGATCAGGAGAAGGAAATTCGCAATATAATGAATGAACGCCTGGAAACCATTATCCAAGATGCAATGGAACAGGGGGACAGACAAAGCGCTATAAGGGCGATTGAGACGCTATCCAAATTATACGGACTATCAACGGAAAAAAAGGAAATAACACTGAAAGACACTAACATAACATTTGACTTCGAATAATATACATATCAGGGGATTTAAACCGGAACCTCACCAAAAGGCGGTGATTGATGAATTACGGGGCGCAAAGGGAACCGGAAAGACAGTTGTTGTCAAGGCAAAGCGACAGGTGGGCAAAACCCTGATGATCGAGAATATTGTTCTATATTATTCAGTGAATTATAATGGAACGACAAACTTCATTGTATCGCCAACATTAAACCAGTCCAGGAAGATTTATAAGCACCTTAAACAGGCGATTGCTTCAACCGGACTAATTATATCATCCAATGCGACAACGCTTGAAATTGGGCTTGTAAATGGCTCTATAATCTATTTTAAGAGTGCCGAACAGGGTGATAATCTCCGAGGATATACCGCAACGGGTATAATTTGTATAGATGAGGCAGCATATATACCCGATAGCGTATATTATACCATTTTACCTTGGGCTGATGTACATAAGGCACCGGTGTTAATTTGTTCAACTCCGCGGATAAGGCAAGGATTTTTCTTCCTGAACTATACCCGGGGACTAAACAACGAAGCAAATATTGTCTCAATTGACTGGAATAACTTTGACTTAACCAAGTTCCTGTCCCCTGAACGATTGGAGGAATACAGGCGAATGCTTCCGTTAAATCAGTTCAAGACCGAGTATCTTGGAGAATTCGCTGATGATGAGGGTATGGTATTTACTCATATAAGGGAGAATATCATTGACGCTGCAAGAAGCAATTATAGCCGTATATATGTGGGCATCGACTTTGGTGCCGGAAATAACAAGGACTACACAAGTATCTGTTTTCTAAATGAATACGGAGAAATGGTTGCCATTGATTATTTTAATAATCTTTCCACCTATAAGCAGTATGAGAGGCTATACACCGACATAATGAAGTATAACGGGAAGATACAATGCATTAATGCTGAACACAACAGCATAGGTACTCCAATGACGGAAGCGTTGAAACAATTGTTTATACAGAGGGGGAATAACAATATCGCTCAAAAGATAAATGAGTTCCAAACCAGCAATACATCAAAGGCTGGACTGGTTAATTCAATGCAGGTGGCTCTTGAACAGGGCGGCATTAAACTGTTGAATGACAGGAATGTAATAAACCAGTTCAGTTCATATGAGGTGGAGTATAATCCCAAGACGGGAAATGTGATATATAACGGTGCGGCAGGTACAAACGATGATAATGTGATATCGACGATGCTTGCTTATAACGCACTGATAACAAATAATATAAGGGGACATTATAGTATAAGTATCATATGATAAAATCTTACGATAAACTACCCATTGGAAAGTATGGGGAACTGATGCAGATAATATATGATAACAAGGATAATGATGATATCGATATGCAGATGGCACTTATATCATCATTATACGGCATCAGCGAGGACGAACTTCTCAATATGTCGTTGGACAAGTACGGGAAATATGCGGAGGCGATTAATTTTCTTCTCGTTAAGCCAATGACAAAGAAGGCAATTCCCAAGAGATTGCAAATTAACGGAAAGAAATATACGGTAATTAAGAACGCAAGGGAATTGACTGCCGGACAATATATTGACTGGAAATCATTTATACAAAGGAAGGACTACTGGAACTATTTCAAAAACATTCTCGCAATCGTTATTATACCCAAGGGAAAGAAATACGGTGAATATGACCCAATGCTGGTTGCTGATGAAATTGGGAAATACCTGGATACTGCAACGGCATACAATATCTTCTTTTTTTTTGCCAAGAGGTCAAGGAAACAGATGATAACTACCCTGCGTTATTTGGAGGTAATGATGGGGATGAGGGCAAGGATGATGAAGGAACCGGAAATGAAGGAGAAGATGACGGAAGCGAAGACGAAACTGAAACAGATGCTCCAACTTTTGCAAGAAAGTGGATATGGTACTGTATGATAGATGCTGTATCGCAGACAATGAACTGTGATTGGGATAAGGTACTGGAACTCAATGTAATGCAGTTCTTGAACATATATTGCTATGCAGTTGATAAAGCAGATGAGGAAAGCAGAAAATTAAAGGAAGGATGGAAGAAATAGACTGGACAAACACAAGAGCCGTACTTGAACAATATGCGAATGCGGTGCAGGAAAAATACAAAAACAATCTTATAGCGGGGGATAGGGTTGCTTCCGGCAATCTTGTCAATTCAATTAAGTGCTATGTCAATGCCGGTACTGACAGGATATCGGTGGAAATGAGGTTGGAGGAATACTACAAGCAGATAGAGGACGGCAGAGGACCGACAAGAAACAATGGAAGTGGCATTCTCTTCCCTGCGATAAAGAACTGGATAAGGTTTAAACGAATTGTCCCAAGACCCAATGCTGATGGAACGATACCAACAGAAAACCAGTATGCATATGCGATAACGAAAAAAATCCATAGGGAAGGTTATCAGGGAGGACATTATCTCCAAAAGACAATGGAAGAGGTTAATGGACAGTTTATCAAGGACATAGAAGATGCGTTATCCAAGGATATAGAGGACAATCTGACAGTCATTATGAATACCTACTTCAACTAATAACTATTTTAATTTAAAAAGGAATAACTATGAATATATTTGCCTGGCAGGACATATATTATGATTACACAGCGGCAAGTTCCTGCACATATACACTTACACATAACGGAATGACGGTATATACCGGAAAAGCATACAGGGCACCGGATAAAACCAGCATTCACATTTATCTCAATCAATTATGGTCGCCTTATCTTAAAACGGAACTGCCTGATTTAAGGGATATTGATGAAACCACAACCATAACCCATAATGATGCTTATGGGACATTTGTCCTTGCCATTAATGGAACCAATGTTGAGACATACAATGTGTTGAATGATTGGAGTTATGACTTTGTTCCGTTTGCCTCGGCAATGACATTATCAAACCCCATTGACAAGAGATACGAGATTGGAATGATGGTGTTTGATACGCGTTATAACAACGGTACGGTATCTACCGATATTTCATTCGCCCCCGATTTTAACTACGACGAAGAGTATTGTGGTACTTCAGCAAGAGACATATATGCGATATATTATCTTAACCAAAAGTGTGGATATGACAGTTATCTTATCCGCGGAAATGTGAGAAAGAACACAAACGCGACATATAACCTTATGACAAGAAAGGTTGATAATCAGACGCTTGACAGGGAAACAACCAGTTATCTTACCGAATACGAGGATATGTATGAGGTGAATAGTGGATATCTCACCACCAGAGAGTCAAAGAACTTCGCAAAAAATCTGTTAAGGAGCAACCAGATGTGGCTGCATAATTTAAACACCGGTGATATTATTCCCGTTAGGATGGACGATGCAACTCTCCCTGAATTAAACTATAAATCCAACGGAAATTCTCCCGTCAATTATACCTTCAATTTAATCGCCAACAACAAACAAATCAAACGATAGCATATGAGGAATGTTATATTATATCTTGGAAATCAATCGATTGACTTTAAGGAACCGATAGAAGTACTTTACAATTTTGACAATGATACGGTAAGAAATCCTACCGCGGTTAAAACCAGTTATACAAAGACAATATCAGTTCCTTCAACAAAGCATAATGACATTGTATTCGGGTCGTTGTTCCGTACTGACAGGGTGCAGCAATTTGCAGATCCAAATACAATGGGAGTGAATTATAATCCTTCCAAGAGGGTGCCATTCACCATATATGCTGACGGGGAGATATATCAAACCGGCTATGCCAAACTTGACAGTATAACGAAGGAGGGGAAACATAAGACATACGAATGTTCCTTATTTGGAGGTTTGGGTGATTTCTTTTATTCATTGGGTTATAATGATGATGATACGAAGAAGACGCTTGCCGACCTTGATTATGGTGAGGACCTGGGATTTACCATTAACCAGGATACGGTGCTTGATGCCTGGAATAACAGGGATAGCCATATAATCAACTTCGCTCCCGTTTATGAAGGACTGCCCGATGGAATGAGCAGCGATAAGATACTGATAAACACCAACGGCACAAACCCATTGACAACAACAAGGACAACCAATGACAATAAGGTGTATTCGCTGTATAACGGCTATGCTCTTGGAACACTGGTAAATGAACAAACCCAATGGCAGACAAGGGATTTAAGATCCTGGCTGCAGCGTCCGGTGATAAGAATGAAATCAATCATCGATGCCTGTGCCAATCCTGCAAACAACGGTGGTTATGAGGTTGTACTGGATGGTGATTTCTTCAATTCTTCAAATCCCTATTACAATGATACTTACATTACACTGCCCTCAATAGCGTCATTATCCAATGAACATACCGAAAGGATAGATAACGGCATAAGCAATATCAACCTTCATTATGTTGGAAACGATGTAAGATTAAGGCTAACCACAAGCGAACTGAACAGTGTATATACCGGTGGTTCAATCAATGTTAAATTAAGCGTAAATGACAGCACATTCGCCTCAAACGCAGGATATATGTCCGCTGCATTGTTTAACGAGAACAGAAGGAATTACAGGGTGATAAAGTACAGTTCCATTTACCTGCAGGTTATTGGTTGCGATAGCGAATGGAATGAAATAGCCGATGCAGGAGGGGATATACTTAATCTCACCACACCATTAACGTTGGATATAAATGGCTGGAAGGGAATATTTTATGGCAACGAGAGCATATACGGCAATACATATAATGCCAACGGAGGCAATTTCGTCAATGTATTCGGGCACTTTGTAGCAGATGGAAGTGATGACAATTTCAATTTCGTTACCGATGACGGAAAGCCCATTGTCCTTAATCTCCCGCAAGGTGAATATGCACATTATATGTTAAGGGTGCATAGTGCGACAAACACCAATGACTATTACAACACCTCGACAACCGTATTCAAACAACAGGAATATCAGGGAGGCATTATACCTTCAAGCGAATACACCGGATTTAGCCCTGATATTGTTTCTACCGGAAGTGCATTGTATTACACTACGGATGCATTAAGAAGCAACAGTTATATCAAGCAGGAAACATTACTGGGAGGCACTTCCTCACCCGCTGATTATCTGTTATCGTTCTGCAAGATGTTCGGGCTTCATTTCGTTAAGGAGGAAACGGAAAAGAAGGTTTATATCTATACAAGGGAGAATTATTATACCGGTGAGAAGGTTAATCTTGATAATATGATTGACAGGGGAACTCCCATCGATATAACACCATTGACATTTGAGAGCAAGTTCTATGACTTTGAACTCCATATGGAGGAGAATAACTACGCCACAGTATATGCCAAGACAAATAAACTTCCATATGGTGTGAAAAGGATAGATACCGGCTACGAGTTCAACAATGTACCGGAGAACCTCCTTGACGGCAATGTATTCCAATCAGCGATAGAGGTGTTGGACAAAAATCCCTACTATTCAACAACGCCTGATAATATCCAGTTGAATATCAATTCATTATGGAAATACGATTTATACGATGGTGATGGAGCGACATTGGAGGTGAATTATCCTGACCGTACAATCAACAGGAAATACATCAATGATGAAATAGCGAATGCCGATTTGTTCAGCAAGGTATGGCTGTCAAACGAGAACTCTCCCAATGACGGAGTGGATATACTGTTGTTCTTCAAGGGAAATAAACCTACCGGAAACATTGATTATCATCTTTCCGATGATATCGTCGAAATGATGTCCCTCAATGGTGAGATGTGCTGGTTATATACCAACAGCAACTACGATATAAATGGTAATAAGATCGCTACAAAACTGTCTTACGTTCCCCAGTATGGCAGGTATATCATCAACAATGCCGGCTGGATAGATTATTCATTGGATTTTGGAACACCCAGGGAGACGTACGTAAAGGAGAGCATAAGCAATTCCTCAAACATATATCAAAGGTACTGGGACAGTTATCTCACTGATCTATATGACGTTGACACCAAGATACTTGAATGCAATATAGTAGCCGATGATAAGCCCAATGCCGAATGGTTGAGAAGGTTTTACTGGTTTGATAACAATTATTGGGTGCTTGATAAGATAAGCGACTTTAATATAAGCAGTTATGAGCCTGTAAGAATGAAGTTTATCAAGGTGAATAATCTTGATGCATATACGGATTATAATCCCATTCCAACACCAACCGCAACGACTGATTATCTGTACGCGGCACTTGACACTTCCATAATAGGGGCATATGCCACAACCAATCTTAACATTAAATCAAACTCTTCCTGGGTGATTGCAAATTATCCCAATTGGGTTAATATATCAACCATTGCGGGAAGCGGTGACGAGGTTATCGCATTGAACGTTGATAACAACCTTACAGGAGCGGAGAGAACGGGAATAATAGCGATAACGGGAGCATCAGTAGTTGAATTGCAAATTACCCAACAGAGAAGCGAACAGGGCATATATTGTGCTCCGGACGTATTGTTGCTTAATTCCAACACCCATAACATTCCAGTTGAAATAACGTTCATTGACAAGGGAATAGCCGATGATGTTGATGTTGATATCAAGGTGGAGGGCATAACCCAGAGCGAGGATATCATTAAGGTAGATGAAATTGTTTGGGACGGAATTGAAGGCAAAACCAATATCATTATACCAAGGAACAGTGGCGATAGTGTAAATCATTGTGAGATTGTGTTTTACAAGCAAGGAGACAATACAATCAAGGACAGTGTGAAGATTGATCAGTTATTTGACATTAACGAGAATGAGAGCGGTGGTTCGGTTGAAATAGAGTTATGGTACAACAACGATATAACCGCTTGGAGCAATAACGACTGGATTGCCACATCTGCAGAAACGGTGGATAATATTACAACCATTACACTCACCATATCAAGCGGAAATCCCAATGAATACAGGGAAGGCACCGTATATACCAGAAGTGATGGAGGAAACCCCGATATATTTGTTTCACAGGGCGTTAAACTTGGAAATTATTGGTACTTATCCGGTGATACGATATACACCAATTACCCTGCCGTTGGTATGCAAGAGGTATGTGCTTTCGGTTCTGGTGCAAGTTATGAAGGAATAAGTGTAATTGACAATCTTGCAAGCACTTCAAGTGTTGATGCCTTGTCTGCTAATCAAGGCAGATTACTTGATGAAAGTAAGCAGGATACACTTGAGAGTGGGGTAAATATCAAGACAATCAATAATCAGTCAATCCTTGGGAGTGGAAATATAGACATCCAGGGAGGCACTGGAAGCAGTTATACCGCAGGAAGCAATATTGATATTACTAATAATGTAATTTCCGTCACAGGAATTACCAGTTTTACAGGAATTACCAACCAGGATGTACTGAATGCATTAGGCTATACACCCTATAATGCTTCCAACCCCGCGGGATTTGTTACCACTGATACAACATATACTGCCGGTGATGGAATTTCAATTACTGGGGCAAATAACACAATTAGTGTAACAGCATCTTCATTAAGTTATTGGAATAAGACAGGTAATACCATTGGTACCCAATATAATGTGGTGAGTGACGGGGAGATTTCCGCATTTGGAAGTGGTGCAAGTTATGAAGGGATATCAGTGGTTGATAATCTCAATAGTACTTCAAGTGTTGATGCCTTGTCTGCGAATATGGGACATTACTTAAAGGACTATGTTGATGCTCATAGTGGAACTTCATATACTGCTGGTAATCACATAGATATAACCAACAACAGGATTTCTGTAAGTGAGGACTTGCCTTACTTGCCAATCAGCGGTGGTAATGAAACAGGCTATGTACAATTTCAAGAGGGATTAGGGCTAGCAAACAACAAGGCTTTTTATGTCGCGACAACTGGAGGAACAGGATGCAACGCCTACTTTATGACCAACCAGAATGAACTGGTGTATGGACTTGACACTGTCACTCTTGGAATTCCAGTGTATATTGATGGAAATATTCTACGCTTCAGAGTAAATAGCGGCGGTACCAAAACAGAGTTGGTGACAATAAATAACAGCGGCTTAATATCGCAGGGTGAAGTTTGTGCATTTGGAGGAGCCACAGGGAATACACTCTTGCAAGACTTATATGATGAAATCCAAAGTTTGAAACAAAGAGTGACTGATTTGGAAAATGACCAACAATAAATCAAAGAACGAAAAAACTAGTAAGTAATTCAGTAAGTAATTCAAAAGGCGAGGCTATGATGCTTCGCTTTTTTGTTTTTGGTGTAAGAAGTAAATTAATTTCTATTACTAAAATACAAAAAATATTTGTTTTTTAAAAATAAAATCAGTATTTTTTTACTTGAAGATTGATTTTTTCAAACTTCATACTATTTATAATAGAAAGAATTGAGAATACTTTATTATCGGCTCAACCCAGGATATAAAGTATAAGACATAGAAAGATAATCCCCGAATAGGGATAACCAGTATTGGAAAAGTAAAGGAAGTTGAGCCCCTTGAAATTCCGATACTGTTTTTTTTTTGAAGAGAAAAATATAACCAATTAAAATGTAATAAATTATGGAATTAAAAAAACAAATGCCTCCGGCATCTCTCTATTTTAGAGGGTTCTAGAGGTTGAGCAGAGGTATCCTCCTTTCCTTCAAATTAAATATAGTATTGGCTGTCTCATATATTATATGCATATATGATTTTTAAAGATTAAAATTTAATCTTTTATTTTCTTAAAAGGTTGATAATCGATTAAAATCTACTTTTAAACAATACCTTTAAGGCAATGCATAATTAAATTATTTGTCTTACGATATAGTTTAACAAAAGAATTCTTCTCTTTATTAATTTCTTGTTCTATTCTAAAATATATTGGCTTACGCTATAGTTTAAATTTAAGAGTTCTATTGTTAAATAATTTCTTCCAACTATTGGCTTACGCCTATTGGCTTAAGGCTATAGTTTAATTTATAAATTTATAAATATCTTTTTTTAAATATCTATTTTTTCAATATATATCTATTAAAGAGGTATGGCTTCGCCCTTCTCAATTAAGAGATAAAAAAATAATATGGAGAAGTCCCAATGTGACCAATGTCTATGCTTTCACTTACCGCTGCATCCCCGTACTATGAGTCCTACTATCACAGCAATCTCCAGTTATTCCGGGTTAGCAGGTGTGGTTTCTTCCCTTAAACCCCAATCTTCCTATACAGATTGGTTAAACCACACAAGTCACCTTATTCACAAACTCCATTTTTGGACCGAAAGGGTTCTCACATCTATTTGATGGTTTAGTCTCCTCCCTGGGGGGTGATACCCGGATACTGTTGCACCTCTCCGTCTCGTACCAGACCCAATCCACCACTTCTGGCGTCCAATATTAATGGGACATTTTATTTTAAAGAGCATTCTCTATTTTGTCGGGTCTATCGGCATCGCTGTCGGCATCCCCTTTCCTTCACTATATAAATATAAATTTTTTTCGAAAAATCAAAGGTTTTTTAAAAAAAATATAAAAAAGTTTGGCACAGGATTTGAATAAGAAAAGACAAACAAATATTTAATAAAGTATTTGGTTTTTTAAAAATAAAAATGTATATTTGCATTGTAAGGAAGTAAGTTAATAACGAAACGAAGAATATAATAAAGTTTGGCACAGGATTTGAATAAGAAAAGACAAACAAATATTTTTAAAAACTAATTTAATAATTTAAGAACTCGCGATATAGAGGTTAATCGCAAAAGAAAATTATGAACTATAATTTTAAGACAATTGACACCGCTGTTTCAATCAGCCCAATGAAAACTCTGTTCTGCAAGAGGATTATGGACTCTTTCAAAAAGGATATGCCAGGAGTGATACAGCCCAACCGGTGTTTCTCAAATGCTCTTATTGCTGCCCAGTGGTTCCGCGAGAAAGGCTTTGATGTGGAAGTGGTTGAAGGATATATGGATAAAAACAACTATGCCTTTGAATATGCCCGTAGAATGGGAATTAGTGTGTATTCGGAAAAACACTCGCGGCTCAATACAGAACCGGTAGAGCATCGCTTCTGCAAGAAAGGTGATAAGTACTTCGACCCAACCATTGAGTTCCTGTTCGGGTTTGATATGGTAAAGTGCTTTGACTATGCAGGGAAGCGAATATATGATTATGAGACACTTATAGATTTTGCAATGAGGACGGAAAAGGATTACGGCAGAATACATTTCCATAGTTCTATATCCGGGTTGTCATACGCTTATGTAGGAGAGAAAAACATTCCTATCTACTGGGGGCATATTGATGATAATGGAGAATATGTATCTCCGGACAGCAATCCCTTTGACATTTTTTTTCCTGCTTTAAATTGGTTTGGAGAATAGATTGCTACGGCTAATTTCAAAAATAGCCGTAGTTTTTTAACTATGAGCCACACAATATTGCTCAAAGAAATCTCTTCCACTTTCATAAGCCGCCACAGAGGAAACAGCCTCACTGGCAAAGTTAAAGTACTTTGTTCTTGTAGAGCCCTGATAAGTATATGATAATGTGGCATATACTTGATATATATCCAATTCAGCATCATCACCCTTATAAAAATTACAATTAACTGTTCCGGTAATCAAGCCATCTGATAAAGTGGCAGATGAATAAGTGCTGCTCCATAAATCACCTCCATCATCCTTAATTTTAATTGTCAGTTCAAAGTTGGTTATTCCTGTAAGGGCATTAAGGATATCAAATCTGTATGTGAAACTATTGCAATAATCCGCGGAGACTGTTGAGGCAAAGAGTGGATCATTATCATAGTTAATCGCGATAGTAAAGGGAGTGTAGTTCGAATTATAGGTTATTGCCCTGTAAGAGTTAGGGACAAGTAATGCATCAGTAATTATCTGGTTTTCAGCATCATATTTTGCAAGAATAAGGCAACACTCATATCTTTTGATGCTTGACGAAGATATCACCGGAATATCCGCATATGCGTCCTCATTGTAATCCCCATCAAATATTAATGGATCGACAGTAGATAAATATAATGATGCTGCACCTCCCTCCTCGCGATACAAAGCCATATAGTACCAGTCTCCTTGGTTGGCTTGAGTAATGGGGGTAAAGTCCAAAGGTTTAATATCACCATTGGTATTGACGCCTGCTTGCAATTGCAAAAGATTTATCTCAGTAGTGCCAGATTCACCAATAGTCCTCTCCCAGAAAGGTTCTGCATCTGTATTCAGCCCGCGAAAATCACCCAATCTGTATGGTGATTGCGCAGTGCCAAAAGGTCTCTTGTAATACCAACCATCATTATTCTTTGCCGCATTCAATATAGTTGCCAGATCAGTGGTGAATAATGTGTTATGGTTGCTGTCGATATTGAAACCATAATTCACCTCTTTCAATTCTTGTTCGGTTATCCCTGCAGTTGTGGGATAACTAACCGGTTTGTGCTTTGAGTTAATATTAATATTGGGAGAAAGACAAAGTGTGCCAAGATCACTGGTGTAGGTACCTATCGCCCTACAAACCATACTGAAAGAAATATTCGAACTGGGAAGTATCATTTGCAAATTAATTTTTATAAAAATAGTTTATTATAGTAAATAGGTATCCAAACAAAGATATTGCATAGCACAGAGTTAAAAATAAGGGCTAAATTAGCCACTTTCTATGATGAGACGATAAATAAGTCGTCTCATTTTTTTTTGTCCCTTAAAAGCCGTTTAAACGACAAATATATTTTATTTTAAAAACGTTATTTATGGCTGAAACCGTTGAAAGAATTATAGAAATTAAGACCCAAGGCGCTGCCACATCCGTTAAAGAGTTAAAAGAGCAAATTCGGGAATTACGAGACAGTTTAGTTGCTGCCGATAAATCGAGTGAAGCCTATAGTGCAATAGTTAAGGAACTCATTAACGCGGAAACAAAACTCAAGGAAGTTATGAGTGCAGGAAAGAGTTCCGTCGAGGCAGTTGCGGGTTCATACGATGATTTACGAAATAAGATGTCCGCCTTAAAAAAGGTGTGGCAGGGCTTGGAGATAGGTTCCGATGAATGGATAAAGGTTGGAAACCAGGTTAATGCGTTGAACGATAAATTAAAGGACGCTGATGCAAAGATTGGTTTCTTCCAAAGGAACGTAGGTGATTATAAGAACCAGTTATTGGGAGCATTCGGCAGTGTTGCTTCATCAGCACAGAACGTTATCAACCCGCTTAATTCAATGGGCATAAGTATGAAGGCATTATCCGCAAATCCTCTTCTTGCGGCGTTCAGTGCATTGGTTGTTGTCTTAAGAAAGATTGCTGAAGGATTTAAGTCCAGTAATGCAAATATGGACAGCCTCAACAAATCTATGGCTGCATTAAAACCCGTTATGGATGGTGTAAGTGCTGTGTTCCAGGAGGTTGCAGGTTGGATTGCAAAAACTATTGAAGGCATTGTATCAGCATTGCAATGGCTGGGCGTTCTTGGTAAGGAGAGTGAGGAACAGATGAAAAGGGCTCAAAGGGAAAATGAACTTGAAGATGAGAGGAGAAGGGTTGAAGAGGAGAATGCAAGGATATCGATTGAGGCAGCACAGGCAAGGGAAAAGGCACAGGATCAGGAGAATTATTCCATTCAGCAGAGAATTGAATTCACCAAGGAGGCAAGTGAAAAGGAAAAACAGATTGCCGAGAACAATGCCGCGCTAGCAAAGGAACAACTCGCTATCATTGAAATGGCAACGGATGCGGAAAGGCAGAGTACCGAATGGATTGAAAAGCATAATCAAGCGGTTATAGCGGCGGCAAATGCAACCGCACAGGTAAGCAAGGTAACGGAGCAGGGATTAAGGCAGACAAACCGACTGTTAAAGGAAGGAGCAAACGCGGCAAAACAAGCGAAGAAGGACTACGAAGATGCATTGAAATCGCTTATGCAACTGACTGTTGAAGTAACTGAAGATGGGGGACAGGAGGCGTATGATGCTGAAAAGAAGTTGCTTGATTTGCAATTTAGGCAACAGATGGAATATTACAGAAGGAGCAGGTTGTCAAAGCAGGAGCAGAACCAGGCTATGCTTTACCTGGAAGAGAAATACCAGAAGGATATCCTTGCATTAAACAAGAAATATTCATTGGAGACGTCATTGAAACAGATAAGGGAAAGTACTGAAAGACAGAAGAGTGGAGTATTAAGTGGTGGTTATCTTGATTTAAAGATTGATGAAAAGGCGACGATTGAAACAATCAACGAGATAGAGAATAAAATAAATGAGTCGTATAAGGAATTAACCCAATCTTTTGATGAATGGATATCCAATCCAAACAATCCGGTTGAAGCGCTTGGAAATGCGGAAGAAGTGTTCGAACAGTACAAGGAAACCATCAGAAAGTACATCAACAATGAATTAATGCCGGAATACGAGGAAGCAACCAACAAACTTATTGACATTAATATCAATTTAACAAAACAGTTCTATGATGCACAGGATACAATCAGTACTGCGGCATTGGATATATTGAAAGATAACTCACTTGCATATGCGAAATCCGCTAACGAAATTGCTCGCCAACAATTTGGTAGGTTATTTGACGACATTAAAAGTATCCTGGACCCGAATAATAAGAACAGAGTTGCAGTTGCACAATTTATAAATGAAGTCGAAGGCTCGTTGGTCAATCCGGAACAATTTGATGCTGTGAAGAAAGAGTACGCGTATCTTGAGAAGGCATTGGGTGATAGCATTGAAAATATCGTTGCAAAATACAGAATGTTGCAACAGAATGTTGCAACTTCTAACCAGGCACTTGAAGATACCATAAAACAAGTAAATAAATTGACTTTAATTAGAGAGAGTGGTTATGACTTCGAAGCAAACAGTGGCGGATGGGGTTTGATGCAGACATTGCAGAAACAATTAATTGAAGCGGAATATGATTTTAATAATGCAAAGCAAAAAATTGGTGAGAGTGATGTAGAGTTTTATAACAGACGTCTGGAAGCATACCAGAGATATGTTGATGCAGAAAAGGCGCTCAATATGCAAAGAATGCAGAACTATCAGGATCTTGCAACAGGCATTGGTGATATAATGGGTTCCATTGGTGATATATGGGAAGAGAGCATCAACCAACGCGTCAAGGAAGGGAAGATAAGCGAACAACAGGCAAAGGAAGAGTTTGAGAATGTCAAGGCATTGCAGATAGCACAGGCGACAATCAACACAATAAGCGGAGGCATAACCGCATATATGAAGGCAATGGAATTAGGTTATCCAATGGGACCGATAATCGGTGCGGCACAGGCAACGGCAACGGTACTTGCGGGTGTGGCACAGATACAGAAGATTGCAAACACCCAGTTCGGCTCATCCAATTCAAGCAACATCAGTTCAATTAACGCTGCATCATCAACTCCCACAGTGATGAAGAACATTGATATTGAAGGGCAGACAACAAATCTTAATGAAATGAAACAGTTAAGGAACAGTTTCAAGGATGCAAACCTATTTGTGTCAGTGACGGACATTGACAGGAAACAGAAGCAAGTAAGGGTTGTAAATAGGGAAACAACCTGGTAAATCCCTCACCAAAAATAAGATAATTATATTTTAATTAAAACAGAATACTATGCTACCCATATATAACGCATTTATTGATGACGAAACACCCGGAATACTTTGTATATCACTGGTAAAAAATCCGGCAACGGAAATAGATATGCAATTGTTTGAGAACGAGGAGAAACCATTGAAGTTCAGTGTTGCAAACGATGATAAGAGGTTAATCGTTGCTCCCTTGATGTTGGCGGACACCCCCATTTACAGATTATCAGGAACTTATGAGTACTTCGTCAATTTTCCCAAAGAGGTATTGCGGGAAATCGCACAGAAGTACTTTGAGAATGGTTTCGAAAATATATTCTCGGTAGATCATCAAACACCCATACAAGGACTTCACATTCAGGAGATATACATCAAGGATACCGAGAGGGGAATTAACCCCAAGGGATTTGAGAATGTCAAGGATGGTTCATTGTTTATGACGGCAAAGGTGGAGGACGAGGATATGTGGAACACCATCAAGAGTGGCGAATGGAAGGGAATATCCATTGAAATCCAAAACAAAATGGAAGAGGCAACAGATGATTATGATGATATATTGGAGACAATCGACAAAATCAAAAATAAATTAAATAAGAAATAAATTGAAAATGAGCAAATTATCCAAAATCAAGGAAGAGTTAAAGAATATCCTTTTATCCTTCGCAGCCGAGAATATAACCACTGATAAGGGAATTATCGTCATTGAAAAGAATGGTGAGGAAATCGCTGTCGGTGATATTGTAAGAATGCTTGATGCAGATGGTAATGAGGTGAGAATTGAAGATGGTGAATACAATACCGAGAATACCACCTACGTTATCAAAGACGGAAAGATTGAAGAAATCAAGGATATCGTTAAGGAAGAGGAAGTCGTTGAGACAGAAGAGGTTGTTGTTGAAGCAGAGGAAGAGAAACCCGCGGAAGATGTTGAGGGTGATGTTGATGCAGCAGTTGATGAGGTTGAAGCACTTAAATCCCGCATTGCAGAACTTGAAGAAGAGAACGCAAAATTAAGGGAAAGAATTGTGGAGTTAGAGAAAGAACCCGCAGCACCGTCGGCAGAAGAGCAGTTTAGTCAGATTGAAAAACAGAAAATCTCGGTAGGTGACAGAAAAATGGCAAATCTTAACAGAATTCTGAATGCATAAGCAGTATAAATAATTATGAATATTTATTGGGAGTGGCTTATTCAAGTCGCTCCTTTTTTTTTATAACAATTCTGTTATAATATCGTATTTATCCCCGTATCTATCAATTGCCTCGGCACTAGAAATGATTTCATTGGTGAAGTAATCGAACCTCCTGGTATTGTCGATTTTACGAATAGCATCTCTATAATCAAGAAGGCAGACGTCCTTAGCATACCAGATGTCAATAATATCATTTTTAAGAATTTCTTCTAAATCGAGTTCCATTGGCAATTAATTTTTAATAAAAATATAAATTTTTTTTGTATTTTATTGTATATGGAAAATATTATTCGAAACATAGATGATACATATTCAGTAAGCAATCTCGGGAAATTCTATAAGAATGGAGTTGAGATGAAAGGATGCATCGATAAAGGATATGTGTGGGTTAGTATGTATCATAAGAAATATTCCCTTCACAGATTAATAGCAGAAATGTTTATTCCAAACCCAGATAATAAACCCTGTGTTGATCATATTAGCACAATAAAAACTGACTGCAGAGCGGCAAATCTTCGCTGGGTGAGCCATAGGGAAAATTGCAGAAATCCTTTAACAAGAATGCATAATAGTGAGGCAAAAAAAGGCAAAAATCATCCTCTATATGGAAAGCATCTTTCAGAGGAAACAAGGAAAAAGATAAGTAATGCAATTCAAAAGAAACCAGTTCTACAATTCTCGCGAGATGGTGAGTTCATAAGGGAATGGGAGAGCGGTATTCAAATTCAAAAGGAACTTGGATATAATCAAGGTAATATTAGTCTGTGTTGCCTCAATAAAGTTCGAACCGCTTATGATTACGTATGGAAATATAAAGAAAATTGTTAAAAAAAGCCCTCAACGTTATATAATGATATTTTAATCAAAAATAAATGATTAAAATATATTAAGTTATGTATAATGTTGAAGCACTCGCAGATTATGTGAAACAGTCTCGCGATCTTATAATCAAAGACGCTATCTTCGGTACGCTTGGTGGTGATACCATCCCCAAATTACGTAAGCAGTTAGATGTCAAAACGAAGGAAAAACTCCATTACCTCTCCACCGATGCTGTTCTCCAGGATGGCAACGGATGTAACTTTAATCCTTCCGGCAGTACCGTTTTCTCTGACAGGGAAATTGAAACTGCACAGATTAAGGTGGATATGCAGTACTGTGCTGACGATCTCTTAAGCAAATGGACCGAATATCAGGTTAGAATGTCTGCAACCGCTGACAAGTTCCCCTTCGAAGAGGAAATTATGAGGGATATTGTCAAGTCCATCAACGAGCAGATGGAAGTGCTCGTCTGGACCGGTGATAAATCCAACAACGACCTTATCGACGGTTTTCTTACCATCGCCCTTGGTGCTGACAGTGCATCCACCGTCGATGTCACCATTCCTAATGGCAGTTCAGTCTATAATGCAGTTAAGGCAGTCATTTCCAACGCTCCTGCAAAACTTCTCAATAATGGTGTTGTCTTTGTTTCCCCTGAACTTTACAACGCTCTTGTATTCGAACTCGTTGATAAGAACCTCTATCATTTCGCTCCCGATGCAAATGTCGAGGACTTTGATATCAAGTTCCCTGCCACAAATGTACGGGTTCATAAGACTTTCGGTCTTGCTGGTGATAAGAAGCATCTCTATATGTCAGTTTATGATAATATGGCATATGCAACTGATGCTATGAACGATAAGGAAGAGGCAAGGGTATGGAGAGACAATAACGGTGAGAGCACCAACGTTAAGATTAAGTTCAATGCAGGTGTTCAGACTTATTTCCCTGATATGGTGGTTCTTGGTGCATCTGCAAATGACCTTATCTAATTAATAAAACATTAAATGTGTTTTAAAGAATAATAATTGAAAAATCAGATAATTAGATATGGCTTATTGTACTCAAGTAATCGCTGGTATTCCTTCATCTTGCGAAGGTTCAAAGGGTGGTGTTAAGAGCGTTTATGTTGCTCTTTATCAGGACGATATATTCACAGAGGCACAGGGAACAATCACCGGTGTCAGTTCGGCAGTCACCTGGTATGCATATAATTTCAAGCCCAACACCGCATCATTCACTTCCACACTGACAAAGGACGCTGCAAATGGTGTATCCTACGTTGCGACTGACCTTAACCTTGTATTCAGCAGGATGGATACCGCGAAGCGAATTGAAATGAATGCATTATCACTTGCAGATCTTGCCGTTATCGTTGTAGATAGCAATGGTGAAATCTTTGCTCTTGGGACAGAGGAGCCCGTTGTCGCTACCGAGGGTACTGGTGAAACCGGAACCCAGAAGACTGACGGAAACCGTTATACCATTACCTTACAGGACAATGCGGATGGTTTCCCTCCCCTTCTTACCAAAGAAGCATTTGACAGCATTACCATCGCTGAATAATCAACAGGAAATTAAAATGAAATAAGGGATAATATATTATCCCTTATTTTTTTTTGATAATGACTATTTAACCAATTTCTTTGTACTTCCAGATAAATCCGTAAGCACTTCGAAAGTGTGGTTTGTTATTGCAGCAATTGCTTAAACTACTAACGGCATATCCAAGTTCCCTTTTCACTTCCGTAGCACTTCTCCACTCTTTTATGAACTCACCATCTTTCGAATATTGAAGCACTGGCTTACTCTTTGCTTGGCTCATCTTCTTTTTTGTTGCAACACTGAATTGTCGTCCTTTTTTTGCATCGCTATAATGCATTATTGTTAAAGGATTATTTGCATTCTCCTTATATGTAGCCCATCGAAGATTTGAAATTGAGCAGTCAGTTTTTTTTGTACTAATATGATCCACACAAGGTTTATTTTCTGGGTTTGGTATAAATGCTTGTGCCACTAGTTTGTGAAGGCAAAATTTTTTTCCGTACATATAAACCTGCACATAACCTCTAGTATTAATACTTCCTTTCATCTCAACACCGTTTTTATAAAAACGACCTTCGCTTGAAACCGAATAAACAGTATCGATATTTCTTATTTCCCCATTTTCCATATCTATAATATACAGAAAATATTCTTAATAAGCAAACAATAAAAGAAAAAAATCCCTCTATAGAGGGATTTTAACATTTAAAGGGAATGAGGGAATGATATACCAGATTACACTGGATTTACTATCTAAGCGTTGTCCTAAATGAAGTTACCGCTCTTACAACCGTTTCCCGACGGAGGTTTTCTAATAACAATAATAATAATGGCTAGAATGCTATTGTTATTCTTGATGACGTATCGCCTTATTAATCTGGACAAGTTCATCATAAATCAACAATTGCATTATTAATATAACTCCAAAATACAAAATAATCAAGCCCATATTCGAATTTCTTTTATTATAAATAGTATGAAATTTGAAAAAGTTGAAATATTTCAAAAAAAATTGCCAAAATTTTGCTACAAAACTCTGGCAATTCCAAGAATAAGTTACATTTGTGCTAATGGTATAAACGATGTCCTTATGGTGGAGGAATTCTCATCGTCTAATACTAAAATACAAAAAATATTTTTAATAACCAAGAATAAAAGAAAAAGTCCCATCCTGGCATCGATGAGACTTTAACGAATAATAACCAATATCTTTGAATTTTAATTTCGAAAATTATTTCTCCGCTATGTTTGCCCTTATGGTGGAGGGAACCTCAAACAAATCAATAGAGAGATATTTTCTTACTACTAATATACGAAAATTTTTTTAATTTTGCAACAATTAACTAAAAAAATAATTGTTATGATTGAATTATCCAAAACATTGAGAAACGAGATTAAGGAAGGTACAGCATCTATCGGTGATATTGCTGATTACCTTATCGCCAATTATCCTGTGAAACAAATTGCTGACACCCTTGCAGAACTAATGATGACTCAGCCGGTAGAACCAATAATCGTATCTCCGGAACAACTCAATAATATTACATCAATGTTTAGGGTAAGGGGATACCGGGATATAAACGAGAATATTGTTGAAAGAAGGGGAAGACCAAGGAAAAGAAATGATACCCTTTAAAAACGATTTAAAGGCTTAAATAAGACATTTTCTTTTTAAGGTAATAAAGATATCGTTTAAAACGAGATAATCGTTTTTATCATAAAGGAAACGCCTCACAGGAGTATCATTCTTGTGGGGTTTTTAGTTGTTGCAAAAGTTGGGGTATAAACGATACTCCAAAAATGCATTTTATTATATTTAGTACTAAATAATAAATAAGAAAAAAATCATTGGAGGATTTTTTATGCAATTAAAAGTTACCGGCTCTAATCCTTTCCAAATTAGGGCACATTCATTTACAGTTTCCCCTTCGGCTGAGGGTTATACATTGGAATATTCAGCAGATGGAATCAACTATACTGCTTATGATGAGGCGGTTCCCGCTGATGAAACATTAATTTGTAACGGTGTCGCGTACGAACAATACATTCGTCTTAATGGAAATAACAGTGAAGTGATAGTCACTTATTAATAATACAGGGAGGACATAATTATGATTATTAATTTTCCCTTACTTGGCTCAGGTGGAGGCACTGGGAAAGGACTCGCACCTGTGGATGAATTTCCCCAAAATCCGGAAGAAGGACAGGTAGTAGCATATGCTGGAAGTGCCTCTGCAACAGGGGTTTATCAGTATGATGGTGCTGACTGGGTTCCGGTGGGGGTTGATGACCTCAGTGATTACTACACCTCAGCACAGACTGAAACCGCAATCGACAATAAACTTGGTGATTATCTCTCAAAGGTAGAGTATGAGCCCAAGGAACTTGCCATATCTGCCGCCCTTAACCAACTCAATAGTGATGTACAGACAATCAGTGGAAACACTCCTGATATGTCCCTTTATACCCCTACCACTGGTTTCTCAACCATAAATGGAAGTGCAATCACAGAGGGTACAAATATTATAATTGAAGGTGGAGGAAGTGGTACTGAACTTCTTCCTGTGAGTGCTTTCCCTCAAAGTGCTGAAATTGGAACACTTGTGGCAAAGACTGATATTGAACCAACAATAGGCTATTGGGAGACTTCTGACAGTGCTCTTACTTTCCATTTGATTGATACCGCATATACAGGTACCGCGATAACCCTTGCGACATTATTAAATAATGCAACCAATCCTATGTTAGACGGAGACATAGACATATCACTGGAATATAATTATGATGATAGTGATTTACTTCAGGTTATTCTCAAAGTGGGAGGTGATGACAGTACAGCCCAAGCCTTCCCTTTTAATATGGGAGAAATTTCGCAAGATTGGGTCTATGATGAAATACAAGATGATCCTGCGGCTATAGCACCAGGTGATTATTATTATATTTCATACAATTTCACTTGTAATGGTGACGCTCTTACATTTACAGTGAAAAAGACATATGATGGTACCGAAGGATTTGTGAGTCTTGATTTTACCTCTGAGGACTATGAACTTGCAAATCTTCCCGGAACAACAGTTGTTGATGGCATATATCAATATGATGGCACCGAATGGAACAAATACGAAGGCGGTTCAGCCAGTGGTTCAAATATCGTTGAATTAACCCAGGCACAGTATGATGCATTAACGACAAAGGATCCTGATACGCTTTATATTATCAGTGATGCATCCAGTATCAATATGGATAATTATGCGTTGCAGACGGATTTAACGACATTAAGCAATACGGTTAATACATCTCTTTCAACAAAGGCGGATGCGGCAAATATCACAGCCAATAATTCAAATATAAAATTTCCCAAGTGGAATAGCCAGGGAATTATAACCGGTTCAGTCGATGGAAATACATATTATAATTATGGATTTTATATTAATGGGAATTCTAGGGTAATTCCCAGTACCGGTTCTTTCCCTAATATTTTTGCTCCCACAACAGCAGGTGATGCAGGAAAACCTCTTGTGAGCAATGGTTCTGGTGCTCCTGTATGGGGTGCATATAAGTTTGCCTTCCTCACCGAAACAGAATATGATGCATTAACAACAAAGGAAACAGATACAATTTATTTTGTTGTCCCTGATCCTGAATAATAGGAGGATACAGATATGATAAATCTTGGAGACAATGAAATAAACGTTTATTTTAACGACGAACCCCTCAACATATATTGTGGGGAAGAGTTGTTATATCCCACAGGACCATTTGTCGGAATTAAGATAACCCGCAGCAAGGAGTTTAACAAGAATGCGTCTTCCTCAACCATTAAGATACAGAGCAGTGAGCAGTGGGAATTAATAAAGGATGCAAATGCAACTTGGCTTTCACTTTCAACTACAACAGGGGATACCGGAAAAACGGTTATAACCCTGACAACCACTGATATACAAGCAACCACAGGTGAGACAAGGACAACAACCCTCACCGCAATGACAATTGACAGCGCATATAGTGCAACCTGTGAGGTTAAACAGGTGGCAATGCCTTATAACCAGATATGGTACAGGACGTATAATCATCAGGCGGCACCCATATATAGTTCAACCCGTTTCTATGACACAGCAGGAAATGTATTGACATATACCAATACGTATGATGCGACAAATGATATGGGAACAATTGAATTCAATGACAATGTCGCTTATTGGACAGGACATATATGGTATGTCATTGTAAGTCCGGAAACCAATCCAAATCCCATAACAGAGGCGTATTTTCCGGCTTCAATTGACAATACACTGCTGACGGATAGCAATGTCGATATATTCCTTTGGGGAAATCCTTATTTTAAGAAATTTGGAGGCGATTATGCAGGGATTGTAGATGACGGAAAAGTATTCCTCTGCGATACGAATTACACATTGTGTGCGAAGGTTGCAAATGTTGTAAGTGAGGTTCATATTCCGGAAGGCGTTACCACATTGAAAGATTACGCCTGTGAAAGATGCCTTGCAAGCAAGATATATTATCCTTCAACACTTGCTGCAATAAACGATTGGATATGGGAGAATAGTACTGTCAAGGACCTGTATTTCTACAATACCACAGGATTTACTCGAACCAGTGTATCATTCGACAATGGACCTTCCAATGTAATTGTACATATTAAACCGGAGGGTGATACCACATTTTACAGAAACTTTGTGAATAGCGCTGGCAGGAACTGGATGTATATTGGTGATATTTTCACACAACCACTTGTAGCCGCAAATTATGCTGGAAATACCAATAACCAAGGAAAGAGTGCTGGAAATAATTTCTACACAATGGATAGTGGTTTTACCAAAATTGACAATACAATGTTTGATTTCACTGGTATTAAGACATTTACCACTAGAACCGACACCTTTGCTTGGGGCTGGGCGGAAACTCCGGCATTCCTGGTTGGTACAATGAATAATGGAGGAAGTAATAAATGGGGCTCATTATCAACAGTTAAGAGCATCAATGTTTCAATACCCGACTGTACATCACTATGTTATATTGCAGGTGACGATAGAGTAAGTAATGTTTCACAAACACTCACATCAGCAACCTTTACCGATACTGATAACGTAACCATTATTGGTGCCTGGAACTATAATCCATATATCAAGAAGATAAGTGTGGGTGTTCTTTCGAATGTCACCACTCTTTTGGGCGATTTGTTCAATAGTTATAGCACCGGTTTAACTGATTTCAGTGTTGATGCGTTGCCTGATATGGATATGACGTCAGGTACCTGGGGATGGAGTTATTGCACCTCACTTACAAGGCAGTCACTTCTCAATATACTCAATGCTCTTCCAACAACTTCAACCACAGGAAGATACATAGAATTGGGTACCACTCTTAAAAATAAGTTGTCAGCGGCAGATATTGCAATTGCAACAGATAAAGGATGGGAGGTTAGATAATGGCAAAATTACCGAATAAACCATTTTTATTCAATTATAATGCCCTGCAATATGATGCGGAGACATTGACACTTCCCAAGACAAGGGGACAGTTATTTGACGAGGATTTGGTATTAAATACAGCACCTACTTATAATGCCGGTGATCCATATATGCACATTAATGGTAATACGCGCGTATCTTTTAATTTTGACACTGTCAATGACAACCCATTTAACAGAGATGCATCAAACAGTACATTCACATTTATCTATAAGACAATATTTAGTTCGAATACTCTCTTTGCAAACAGGCGAACCAGTGGCACATATAACTATATGGTGAGGAGAAATGTGTTCCATACTCAAAACCCTTATCAATTAAATTTGGCAATGCCTACTGATCAGGCATATGTAATGTATATAAGGGTAAATGCTGATGGTACTGGTGAAAAGAAATGTGTAACCACAAATCAAACAGTTACCACAAATAATATCCAATGGGGAACTGCATCTGCCAGCATTAATTTCTTTTTTGATTATTACCTTGGGTATGAAACCAGTACTATGCCCCAAGAGCATTTTAATGGTGACTTCTACTGGATGTACTGTTCAAATGAGGTGCTGACTGATGAGGAGATACAGCAGGTAATCGATTACAATGAAAACCCTTCACCTTTCTCCACAACGCCTGGTACCCTTGACTTTAATTATAATGGCACAGGACAGAACCTTTCAGTGGATGCATCAGAGGGTGTATCCTGGACTGCAACAACCATTCCTTCCTGGATTAGTTTATCGCAGAGTGAGGGAACCGGTACAACAACAATAACCGTAAGTGCAAGCAAGAACACCTCATCATTACCAAGGACAGGTACCTTGATATTTGAGGATGGTGATGGCGATACAGCAGAAGTATCAGTATCACAGGAGAAATATCCACTGATAGTTCCCATCAATAATATGATATTTGGAGGAGAGTAGTTATGAGTTATATTAATGCAAGGGATATGTACCATAATAACAATGTTATCAATAAGATATGGAAAAATGACAATGTCATATACCAGAGGGTTTATATCCCGGATCATTTAGATATTGAGCCTTTATCGATCAATATTTCAAATCAGAGAACGGCAAATATAACCGTTAATGCGACAAAACCATATACTGTTGAACCGGAGGTGATTATTTATCCAGGTACCAGTGAGTACGGTGTGAGTGTCAATTATACCATTAACGGCAACACAATTACATTCACTCCCGCATTCAATTATACAGGCACAACGGGAATGGATACCTATGCGGATATTGTTATGGGTGATATCACTCAAAGATTAAGCATAAGGATTAATCCTCCTTATACGTTTGTCACTGATATATACACCAATGCAGCAAGTTTTGATATCCTTCAAAATATCAATACCAATATTATCCCTGATGTTGATATGGTGTGTGCGATTGAGTTCGAACCGATACTCACAGGCTGTGATAGATTTATGGGCTTTTCCTGGGAAGATATGACAGGTAGTGGTGACGATGTTAAGGATTACAGGGTATTTACTTATATGGGATATCCCATAATTCATTTTGATTGGAATAATTCGCGAACAAGTGTAAATGCACCTACTGGCAATACCGATATATACAGAGTAATATTTGGCAATAATACTGCCGGTTGGGGAGTAATATGTGGTAGAAAGAATGATGATACCTGGAACTTTAATACAGTGACTTCAACCAAACCCGCATCACTGACAACCACAAATCAACCGGTAAGGATTGATTTAAGTGCAATCAAGGTAAGGAAGGCAACCATATGGAAGAAAATAAACAATGTCGATACCAATCTGTTCAATGGTGTTCCTGTTATTAATGGAAATGGAATTGCAGGATTATATGATGATGTATCGGGCAATTTCTTTACCAATGGCGATTATACAATACTATACGATGAATAATAAACTAATACACAATAGATTATGAAAAATTATATTAATAGTTTTGATACTGATGCGGATGTACAGAGTGCTGTGGATAACAAGGAACTCTCAAAGCCCTATGTCGCATATATCAAGGATACCGATACAATTGACTGGAATGGCAAGGATATTGACTATTCATCAATGTACTTGACTTTCGAAATTATTTCAGCAGGTACAATTGTATGGGAAGCAGCCAGTACCAATATCAAAAAAACAATTTCCTATTCTATTAATAATGGGGAATGGACTGAAATAACCTCTGATACCGGTACTGCTGCGCCTTCAATATCAGTAAATGCGGGTGACGAGGTAAGATTAAAGGGAAATAACTTATCATATGCGGACTATCAAATTTGGAATACTTTAAAAGGCTCTGCTATGTTTAATATAAATGGCAATGTGATGAGTTTGATATATGGTGATAATTATAAAAATAATCGCGAGTTTGACTATGCCGGCGATCGTCCTTTAAGTAAAATTTTCTCTGGTAGCCGGGTTATTGATGCGTCTAATTTAATTTTACCAGCCGATAATCTTGGTCGAGTAGGTGAAGAGTACCTAGGTATGTTTAGTGGTTGCACCTCTTTAATTTCTGCTCCTGAATTACCTGCTACAAAGGCAGGGCAAGCTTGCTATGAAAGTATGTTCGAGGGTTGTACTTCTTTAACCACTGCTCCTGAATTGCACATTGAAACAATACTTGGCGGCAGGTACAGAGTTTGTGCTAATATGTTCAATGGTTGTACCTCACTAGTAAATGCTCCTGAATTACCCGCTACAACAGTTACAAATAATTATTATTCGAATATGTTCCAAGGTTGTACTTCTTTAACCACTGCACCTGAACTTCCTGCAACAACACTTGCAAATAATTGTTATTCGAATATGTTCCAAGGTTGTACTTCTTTAACCACTGCACCTGAACTTCCTGCAACAACACTTGTTAATGAATGTTATAGACATATGTTCGCTAATTGTACTTCACTAAACTATATCAAGTGCCTTGCAACCGATATATCTGCAAATAGTTGTACCCTAGGGTGGGCTAATTCGGTTCCTAGTACCGGTACCTTTGTCAAGAACCCTAATATGAATTCCTGGACAACTGGTGTTTCTGGTATTCCTTCTGGTTGGACTGTGGTTGATGCTGAATAAAGCCAAAAACCAATTCCTATCAAAAATCCCCACTTCAATCAAGAGGTGGGGATAATTTATTTAATCCCAATATCCGTTCTATTATATTTTACATAAAATGATGGATAATGTACATTAGATTATACAGCCAATACACAAAGAAAACCCATACAATTCCCGTAGATAATGCAGTATCTGACAGTATGTTCCATAAGTTGGATATACACCTTCCAAACGGTATGGAGGATGGGATATACAATTATGAGTTATATGACGATGAAACGATTATCGCAAACGGAATGATGCAGGTGGGCGATTTTGAAAATAATAATACAAGTTATACGGTGGAACATAATGGATACCAACAATATAGACCAGAATAAACACACACTCATTTTCTCGTCCATTGACAAACTGGTGGAGGATAATATCCCCGCTCTTGTCGAAAAGGATAGCAGGGGAAGCAAGTACATACTTTATGGTGAGGATAACCTTCTCCCAGAGTATTTGTACGGGCTTTATAACGATGTTGCAACGCTCAAAACAATCATCGATGGAACTGCGGATTACGTTGCAGGAAAGGATGTTATCATCAACGTTCCGGGTTTCGAAAAGACAATCAACAGAATGGGAATGACTGGCTATGAGTTGGTTAAACTCCTTGCAGGGGATTATCTTCGTTATGGTGGATGTTGCTACAATGTAATTAAGGACAAGGCGGGAAACAAGAGGGAGATATATTACCTTGATTTCCGCTATATAAGGAGTGATGAGAAGAATGAGATGTTCTTCTATTCCAAGGACTTTGCAAAGAAATACGTCAGGGGTGGAAATATGATTATCCTTCCCAGATATATGGAGACAAGTGATGCATCAAGCAGCGTTGTTTATATAAAGAACAATTACTCAACGACTTATCCCATTCCAAGGTATAGCGGAGCGATTAAGGACTGTGAGATTGAGAGGGCAATTGACACCCTGCATTTATCAGGGCTTCAAAATGGCTTTGCGCCTTCATTTATGGTATCATTCCTCAGTGGGATACCAGACGATGAAGAAAAGAAGGAAATTGAAAGAGATATCCGGGAGAAGTTCTGCGGTCCAAGGAACGTCGGACGGTTTATTCTCAATTTTGCCAATGGAAAGGACAATGCTGCGGTTATTGAAAAGATTGAAAGCGAGGACTTTGGCGATAAGTATAATGCTGCATCTAAACGAAGCAGGGAACAGATATATGCATCATTCAGGGCAATTCCGGCATTGTTTGGCATTATGACGGAGACAACAGGATTTAATACCCAAGAGTTTGGAGAGGCATTTAAATTATTTAGAGCAACCGTTATACGACCAATCCAAAACACCATCATAAAGTCATTGGAAAAGGTTCTTGGTGATGGCACAATTCAAATTAAACAATTTTCATTGGAGGAATAGGTTATGATATACGTAGATAACACAGAGGCAACACAAACGATATACGTTCCCAAGAATGATTTGAAAAATATTGAAACAGAATAAGTTATGACAAATATATTATTCATCGATGAGGATTATTTCCGCAGCAATACCTATCTTAACAATGTATGGGGTGAGGCGGTGCTTCCTGCTGTAAGGGACGCACAGGAAATGATGCTGCAACCAACAATAGGTTCTTGCCTTTATAACAAACTCATTCAACTCATTAAGAGCGGAGAGATTGTCAGCAGCGATAATTATAAGTACAAGGAACTGCTTGATGACTACATAAGACCGTTTCTCCTTTATGCAACGCAGTATCAGTTAATTCCCCTTCTTTCAACAAAGATAGGCAATCTTGGAACGGTTGTAAGCAATGATCAGTATGTTGTTAATTTATCACAGCCGGAAAGGGAACTGGTTGAAAACGATTTCCTTTATAAGAGTGATTTCTATAAGAAGCGGATGCAGGAGTATCTGTTAAACAATAAATCTTCCTTCCCTGAACTTGAACAATGCATATGCGATGGAATAAGGAGAAACCTCACATCGTCAAACAGTTGTTCATTCTGGCTTGGAGGATATAGAGGATATCAGTTAAATTAATATGACACTGTACGAATTAGTTGATTTCATTCAAAAGGTTGCAAAGCGTCAGCCCAATGTAAGGAGCGTTGGCAATGGTGATATATACGATTATCTCAATACCAAGGGAGATATAGTGTATGATGTATTTTGGATAGCACAGACAACACATCGGTTATATGATGAATTTGACCATTATGGGTTTGTCCTCTATTATGTTGATAGGTTGAACAGTGATATGGAGGAAAACAGGTTGCAATCACAATCCATTGGAAAAGAAGTAATTACAAATGTTATTGAAACGGTATGTGAATATTTGGATATCGAAATGCCGGAGATAACATTTACACCATTCACCCAGCAATTCAAGGATGAGTGCGTTGGAATGTATGCCAATGTCATATTTGATATCCCGATTGATTTCATTTGCCCCGAATATTATTAAATAATGGAAGATAATGGCTATGGAAATGAAAAAGAAAGTAATCCTAAATAGTTATTTCTGGGTATTTGCCAGTATTGCAATTGTACTTTTAATTGTATCCTTCTTCCTTCCACCACAGGGAGAAATCCATCCGTCAGTGCTTCAAGGGGTTGCTGAATTATTTGGTTTCAGTGCTTTGGGTGCAGTGTATAAAGGGATGGATAAGGGTTTGGACGCAAGAGTTAAACACCGGAACACTGAACTCCTTATAGGTGATATTACATCAAATAATCAAGAGACTGATACAGAGATAGATGAAGAGTAATTATTTTTCTTTTAAAGAACTTACACAATCATCAACTGCAAAGGCGAAAGGCATTGACAACACCCCTACTGATTGGAGTGTAGTATTACATTTATATGAATTGAGCAAGTTTCTTTCGAAATTAAGGGAGGCTTGGGGTTCGGCAATCAAGGTTAATTCGGGCTATAGATGCGATAAATTAAATATAATTGTAGGCGGAGTATCCACCAGTGTCCATAAAATTGGTTATGCAGCAGACATTTATCCTGCAAATGGGAAATTAAAATCTTTTAAGAAGTTCCTGAAAGAATATCTAACTGCTTTTGATCAGTGCATTTTTTATGATACATTCGTCCATATCGGACTGTATAGCAATAGAGGCGAGCAAAGAGGACAATGGATTAGCAAGGAGAAATCATAATCCCTTGAATATTAATGATTAGCGGCAAATCTGGCATATAATCGGAGTTTTTTTATAAGTTTAAAGGTAATGGAAAAGAATTGGTGGAAAATTGGTGGAATAATTGCAATCGCCATAGGATTACTTGTGTTGGGGTTTTTCGCTGGGAGGGCAACAAATAAAACACCGGAGCCAAAGATAATCACTGAATATGTAGAGGGTGAGCCGATACGAGATACCTTGTATGAGGTAAAGCCCTATTATGTAAAGACGCCAGTAGATACATCTGAACTAATAAAACAATGTGTTCTTGATGGTTTGTTTGTCGAGTTGTTCCCAGAAAAAATAGTTGAAGTTGAAAAATATAGACCAACCAGTGAAGATACTCTTGCCCTGCTCGCCGACTATGCCTCAAAGAAATATTATAGTGAGGAAATTTTCAATATTGATACCGTCGGAAAGTGTGTAGTCAATGCCGATGTCCAATATAATAGGATATCCTATATAGGATATGTTTATACGCCCGTCAGCAAAGAAACCACAATAACCAAGGTTGCACCCAAAAGAAAAATCACCCCTGACATTGGGGTTGGTATGACATCATTCCCTTCTGTTATGGGTGAAGCTGGATTATATTATGGAAATATAGGTGCCGCATTCAACTATCAATATCTATGGGAAAGGAAAGAAAGCGTATATGGTATGATGCTTAAGCTTAAATTTTAAACCAAGGCGATAACCCTCGGAATACCCTTGATTGTCTCCAAATACCATCCCTAATTCGAGTTTTCGCAAGTGTTATTATTTTTTGACAATCCCAGCGACTAATTTGCGACTTTGTATTGTAATTGTCTGTATTTCAATATGGGTTCGAGCCCCAAGCGGGTCACATCTGTTTAAACAATTATCTCATTATCAGTAGTTTATATTGGTGATGAGATTTTTTCTTTGCTAAATAGTCGCAGAAATGCTATATTTGCTGTCAGTAATTGCGACTGATTTTATCCTTGCGACCTATGAGACAAACTTTTAGTATTAACTTTTTATGCCGGCTGTCAAAGGCAAGCAAAAAAACAGGACTTGCTCCGATTGAGTTATCAATAATTATTAATGGAGAAAGGACATACATAGCACTCCAAAGGAAAATGAAACCGGAGGAGTTTAAGAAACTCTATGAGAGTAAAAGAGACAATACACTAAAACACTATACCTCTCTTTTAAGACAAAGGATAGATAGTCTGGCTGATGATTTGATGCAGCAAGATATACCTTTGACAGCGGAAATTCTTAAGGACTACTTTAAAAGAGGCGGAGTGAGGGAAGGATATACAATTGAACAATTGTTCAATGATTTTCTTGCCATTAAAGCAAAAGAGGATATCACTATTCCTTCCTACAAGCGATATGAGCGGGGCAGAGACTATTTTCTTCAATTGAGTGGATGCAAGATTAATCAGCAGGCAAAGAGTGTTAAAACAAGTGATATTGCCCTTTTTAAGGCGGAAATGAATAAAAGGTTTGGTGCTAACTACACTGCAACAATAATTGGGAAAGTCAAATCAGCATTTCAATTTGCCTTTGAGAGTGGAAAAATCCCTTATACACCTTTTGCTGGAATTAAACTTGAAAGGAAGCGAGAAACAGATACAGTCAAATATCTAACTGCCGAACAATTAAATACCATAAGGAATCTGGAACTGGATAGCCCCCATATTGAGAGAGTTAGGGATAGATTTCTTTTTCAATGTGGATGCGGTTTAGCGGTAGGTGATATGGATAATCTTCAACCTGACGATTTCGAAATAGATGCCAAAACTCATTCGA
>JAZQDA010000140.1:0-18640 GCA_045546535.1 Clostridia bacterium
TCTCTGTTCTGCCTTGCCGCAAGTTCACTTTCCTCGACATTGTAATCTCGTGTAATTCGTTCAATCGCTCTGTTAATGTTGTGTGGGGATAACACTCCATTAAATCTGTTAGAAAAGATAAAACCGGAATAGCCATCAATGACAGTCTGATTGAAACCCTCTCTCATTTGTCTCATACGCTCATTAAGCAATGCTTTCCTTACAGCCTCAAACATCGGTATCTCACGCTCACCTGCTTTGGTTTTTGGAGTTGAGATATAGAACCCAGATTTGCCGGTGTATTCGTCTGGTCTATAAATAAGGCTGTGGTTAATATTGATAATGCCGTTTTTGAAGTCACAGTCATCCCACGTCAATCCAACGATTTCTCCAACTCTACAACCAGTACCAAGAAGAACTGTGAACAGTGGCAGCCAGTGACTATAAACACTGTGCGACTTTGTAAACTCAACAAATGCTTCTTGCTCACTAACCGACAATGCGTGTCTTTTTGGTTTCTCCCAATCGTTGCTCTTTTTGATTTCAGCCATTACACCATCGGTAGGATTAACACGGATATATCCATCTCTTACTGCCGTAGCAAAGATAGGATGCAAAATCGTGTGAATCGTCTCCATACTGTTTGGCTTAAAACCAACTTCACGAATGAGATGATTATAGAATTTTTTGATGTCGCTGTATTTGATTTCTGGGAGTTTCCTGCGACCAATGGAGTCCCAAACATACTTCTTATACATATACTTGTAGTTGGTTCGTGTTGAGGTTTTTAACTCCTGCTTCTGCTCGATATAGTCCTCGTAGAAAGCATTGAGTGTCATTTTCTTTGCCTTGAATGAATCAATCTCATCCTGCAAATCCTTGGCAATCTCTTTCTCCAATTCACGCAAGCATTTCTCGGAGTGTTTACCTTTGGGTGGTCTGTCGGTTTGTGTTAAAGTCCAACTATAAACAAATCGACTGTTACCCTTTGAATCAACATACCTATACATATATCTGCCATCGCTCTTTTGGTATTCACCTTTTCCCAAGAGACGATTTTTCGTATCACGTCTTTCTGCCATCTTTTATCTTCCTTTCATAAGACAAAAGAAGCCGCAATACAAGTATGTACTTCTATTATACTACATTGCGGCTTATTCTGTCAACCGCTATGCTTTTAATCGTTATTTTACTAAAAATTTACTATTACTAATTATATTATATGTAGTTTTGTTCTGCTATCCATTGCTCAAACTGTGGTCTTTTTATTCTGACCCACGAACCAACATATAATACCCAATCAAGAGTTTTATCTTCCTCTATGATTTTTCTTAATCTGTTTTCGCCAAGCATTGAATATGCTGCCGCTTCTTCAACGGTCAAGCACAACTTTTGGCTCGGCAACAAGTTTATCTTACTCATTGTGCTAACCACCTTTATTTACAGAAAGGCGGTTCATATCATAGAAAATAATACAAACCGCCCTCCATTTCTACTTGTGTCTCCACAATACTGAACTTTTATTTTTCTCTGCTTCTTCTCTCGAAGTGAATACCCTTAATTTAAGACTACCCTCACTACAAAGCACCAAATCGGGATTAACAGTATCGCCGGTCAAATATCTGGTAAAGCAGTATGACCATCTCTTTTTCTTGTTAATTCGATACAATCTCATTTCCTCGACTTGTGCATTATTAAACCTATCGAGAGTAAGAACAAAGTATGTACGACCAATCACAAACTCGCTCTCATAACAACTCTTAACAATTTCTAATGCATCGGATAAACCAGCCACATAATACTCTTGCTCTTTCGTCATATTGAGAGTGGTTTCAGCCGTGATTCTGCCGTTAAGTGCTTCTATTACCTTTTGCAATTTAGTTCGCTCCTGTACTGCCGAAACCGCCACGGTCTGCACCATCAAGATGGTCAACCTCAATGAATTCAAGTTCCGGCTGTTTCTTCATAATGCGGAACTGGCAAATTCGGTCATTTACCTTAATCTCGGTATCTTCCATTGCAAGAACAGGCATACCCCAGATGTCGTTGTTGCCACTATAAGAGTTATCAATAACACCCATATGGTTGGTCTGGATAATACCCCACTTCTTAAAGGTAGAACTACGAGGAAGGATATGTGCCTCATAACCATCAGGAAGTTTCATAGAAACGCCAAGGCTAATAATTGCCTTTTCGCCAGCCTTCAGCGTAACATCTTCTGCTGCTCTCAAATCAATCCAATCACCTACTGCAATTTTCTCAATCTTCACAAGGTCTGGATTGTGGTACTTAATCTTAATCTGTTCCATTTTGTCACCTATTTATTTCCTTTAAATATTTACTCTTTGATTCGGCTAAATACTTTTCAATTAGCCTACTTTGGTCTTTGGTTTTGCTATATGCGATAACATTGATGGTCTCGTGACCTTTTCTGTTAATGCCGTGGTTTGCAAGATACTTGATATTGTTTTCTACCAAGTAGTTACACAATTTCAGAACATCCTCTTTATCACTGCTCGTCAAGTGGTACTGCCACTTATCATCTTTCTTGCACTTGTCTAAAATCGGGAACGCTATGAGGTTTCCAATGCCAGATGCAATAGAGATAATTACGATGGTCAATATTGAATCATCTTCGACAACCTCTGCAATAATGAAGTAGAACAGAAGTTGTGATATAACAACGAGGATTGATGAAATTATCTTTGCTCCACGGTATTGTAAGATTGATTTTGCGGTCAAGATAATGTTATCTAAAATCTTGACTACAAATAATAGCACATACATCATTTCTTCAACAATTCAATAATATAGTCGGCTACACGGTCATAGTTTTCAATGTTACCCTTGATTTCTGTGAAATCAACATTTCTGGTTTGCAACAAATCGAGTAAAGGTGCTTTAAGAGCATCGCTTTCTTCCTCGGTCTGTAATCTACCTTTCGGATTGTATGGTTTATCTCTTAACAAAAGGTAGGAGAAATTATTGAACGAATTAAAACAGTTCATAACTGTTTGGTTAAATTGTTCTCCAAGAACCTCACTCTTATTATAGAGAATTGACAATGGCAAAGGACTATCTGTAACAATAACCTCGACCTTATCTCTACACCTACTCATTTTGTAGAACTGCTTGCCGAACAAATAACATTGATTGTCCGGCTTGAATACTTCGGCGTTTTCTTCCCAAACCTTGTCTTTGGCAAACTCGGTAATCAACTCTGCATTGATACCTGCCATCTTTAATCTGCTAAACACATATGCTGCGCCAGTAGATTTACCGGCTGAAGGAACACCGAAGAAATTCACAACAATACAGCCCTTATTTTCATCAATGCGTACTGTCATTTGCTCTCCTTTAAAAGAACCTCGTGTACGCTTACATAAAACTTTCGTGGTATGTAGTCAGCATACAAAACAGGTCTTTTTTGAAAATAGATTTTAATGTCACTCTTATCATCTATCGTCATCCAAACATATTTCACGCTATTGCTATACTGCTTATCGGAAATACGAAATTCTTGTCCGGGCTTAACGATATATGTATCAGAATATGGTGAGGAAGAAAATTCTATAAATGCTCCATAATCACCTATTACAATTCGGTCATAGCCGTCACAAATTGGACTGCCGTTAAGAGTATATAAAGTATCAACCCCACCATTTATATTTAAGAAATCTGGAATGTTTTCTTTGAAGAATTGTCTATATTTGAATGATAAATCACTTGTTAATGGTTTATATCCATATTTCTTTGCAAGTAGAGATTCTATTCGTAGTGTATTCACTTTGAATCATCTTCTGCGATAAACAATCCACAGTGGCACATTCCGGTCTCGCCTCTTTCAATCATATCTCTGAACTCCTTACACTTACATTTAGTGTCGGGAGTTTTTGAAATTCTGCAAGGGCAATAGCCACCGTTCTGTTTCAACTTTGCCTTAATGTCATCGGCATATTCTTTATCTGGATTTAACTTAACTCGCATTTACAAATCCTCTCTACGAAATTTTCTTTGCATATTGATTGTCACTTTGCAAATCCACACCAAGCACTTCATCAAAGTGTGCCTTTTGGTCTGGAATGAATCTACCATATTTAATAATGATATTAGGATATTTTTGCAGGAGCAGATAATAGTTCTGGAAGTTGGTTGTAACTTCTTCTTCTGTGTAGCCGGTGTAAATCACAACATCATCGTTGTTGTCAGCACTCCTTACCATATCAATGAACCTTACAACATTGTCGATGTCCTCAAATGGTTCTAATCCACCGAATACGATGGCACTTGATAATGGATTGCTCAAATATCTTTCTACCAATCTTTCAACTGGTATTTCAATATCGGGCGAGTTGGCAAGTGCGCCGTTCTGACACACCTGCCGACCCGATAATTTATCACATTTGAATGAGCAAGAATGACACCCAATAAACATAGAGGTTATCTTATAGTTGACGAAATCCTCATCAACTAAATTCTTGATATACACTCTTACTCACCTAACATCTGTGCGTATTCATACCACTGGCGAGTATTGAACTCTCTCTTTCTGTCTGCCGAGTAACTTCTTGTGGGAACAAGGTAGCCAACAATACGCTGGTATGTATCAAATACAGGCTCTCCACAAACAGGGCAAATATCAGTTCCTACAAAGCCGTGATGGTTTTTGCATTCGTTAATGCGAGTATTGAATGCGAAGTAGATTACATCGGAAAGAGCAATCTTATTCAAAACATCCCACGCTGCATCTGTGTTGGGGAAGTTTGCTTCAAGGTTGATATGGCTAATCGAACCGCCGGAACACTTTGCATCAAGGATAGAACTCAACTTCAACTTCTCTTTGATGGTACACTTGGTAGAAAGCGGAATCCACTGATTTGAATAGATGAATTTGTCATTGAGACTATACATCTGATTGTCTTTCTGGCAAAGGATAACTGCGGCTCTTTCTGCCGGAACGCTCTCAATGTTGAATGAGAATTCATTCGTGAAGTTGTCCTTTACATCATTCAGCACATCGAAAATCTTACTTGCAAACTCAATACCCTTTTCGGTATAAGATACATTGCCGAGTTCATCAGTTTCGGTATAGCCGAATGCCTCAATGACCTCATACAAGCCAAGAATGCCGATTGTGCAATACTGCTTGCTCATTTCAACCGCACCCTCTTGATAGTTCGGGAGCAATCCCTTTTCAACATTTCTCTTGATGATATGTCGAACAGTTTCAAGAGTCTTACAGCAGAGTTGCGTTCTCTTGCGGAGCAGTGCGAGATATTTCTTTTCGTCACACTCGGTTTCAAGAGCGATACGCATAAGGTTGATTGTGTTGACCTTTACAGAACCGATTGACAGAGCAGTACCGCCGATAGAGTTGATAAACCCGCTCAACTTGGTAGTATCGGAAAGAAGTCTGCAACAGTTTGACAAAGTGGTTACATCTTCGCTTACGAAGAAGTTACTATCATTCCAAACGGTATTATGGTCAGAACACCAACGAGCAAACTCATTATCAACAAAGACGTTGTAATCCTTGTTTTTAATCATTTCCTCTGCTTCTTCCTTGGAAATGTCGTTACGCTTCAAAAGAGAGAATGTAAGCACAGGGAATGTGAACATATTCTCACTTCTAATGCTTGAAACAACTTCCATAAAGATTTTCTGATGCTCAATCAATTCATCAACACAGTCAATTACGAAAGTGCCATCGGGATATTCAACACCACCGAACAATGACTCAATGTAGTTTCTGTCAAAGATAGATACATTGACAAAGGCGGTCTGGTCAATTCTCATAAATGGCTGATTGAGTCTGTAAATGAGTTTCTGGAAGTGCTGTCTCAAATAGTAATCAGGGTTCAAAATGTAATAGCCTGATTCACAGTCCTTCTTCCAGAAGTAGTAAGTCCAAATAAGGATATTCGGAATACCAACTGCGCCGGAACTGCGGTTACTCATATAACTGATAAACTCAATAACATCGTCGGTGAAAGTAGATAAATGCTTTGGCGGCTGGTTATTATAGTTCTTCAAGAAGAACAAACCTTCGGTAGCCAATCTTGACAAATCGTATGCGTAGCAGTAAGGAAGATAGGTTGAAGTAGGAGCATCGTGGAGATAGAAACCACCATTAAACTCTGTTTCAAGCCACTCCTTTGCGGTACGAAGATTGTATTTCTTCTTCATCTCATAGAAAATCTTGTTGAATGCAAACAACTTATCTTCTGACTTGCCCTTTTCACTCAACAGACTTCTAATATCCTTATTAGATGCGTTTGCATTTGCATCAATGGTAACGTCGGCAATATTCTTGTCAACAAAACCATCAATGAAGTCGGAGAAATTTAACTGTGATTCGTGAATGCCATTGAGGATTTCAAAATTCTCTCCGTACTGTTCACTCAATGCGAGAAGTGTTCTCTCAAAGTCACGATTCACCTTAATCGGAATATACACTTGTTAGACCTCTCTTTCATTAACCCACTTGTTTGCCTCGGCAAAGTTCATCAACTTGCCGTCCACGGAAAGTACAGGCACTTGGTCAATGCCTAACGAAGTCATTACATCAATGTCGTTGTTCTCGGTGTACTCAATGTTCTTTTCCGTGAGTTTCTTCTTTAAAACATTACACTTCGGACAACCGGTAGAATATAAGATAATATTCATTGGTTTATCTCCCTTACAATAAAAGATAATTTATAATGTAATCCGCTGCATCTTCGAGAGTGTTTTCCTGCCTTAACATTCCCATCTGAATCCACGGATGACTTACATTTGGTTCACCAACTCCGACTATATGAATATGTTTGTAGCCAAACTCATTCATTGCTTCTACAATGCCGAATTCAATGTGAGTACCTATGCTATCCGCAATAGTTGTGAGGTCTACAACAACAATGTCGCTGTCTTTGAGTTGGTTAATCTCCCACGTTCTTGCTTCTCTTTCATTTACTTCATCGCCGTATTGGTAGAAAATAGGTGGATGAACAAATGTCAAACTTTTATCGCATCTTGAACGGATAATGTTTTCTAACTCTTTTCTCCATTTCATCTGCTTGTCATAAGATAAACCACCCATTTTACCGGCTGTGAAAATCTTAAAAGTTCTAATTTGTACCACCCACCTTTAATAACTTGATTTCATACTGTTTGAATTAAAGTCTTTGACAAACTCGGCTGCTTTGCTCTCAAATCCAGCCAAATCGCCATCGTTATCTACAACAATGTCATACTGATAATTGAACACGTTGCCATCAGCCATATTTGAGGTAATCTGCTTAACAGCATCTCTTTTGATGAGAACTGTCTTTGCACCAAAGGCTACCTTTGCCTTTTCGATTTCCTCTGGCTCTCTGATATGTAAGAACAACATTGCTGCATCGCTTTCGGTAAATTCTTTTACCTTTTCGCTCATACTGTTGAAAGGCATATTGTTGTAATCAGTACACAACAACTTTAAATCGGAAAGGAATTTTCGGTCTTTCTCGGTTTTACCACCAGTCCAGCCGATAATCCTTGCAATTTCTTTAACCTTGTCAACAGACGAGAAGTTCATAACGGAGAGGTTGAACACCTTTGAAACTAACTCAACAAAGGTGTCCTTGCCAACTCCTCCAGAACCATTGATAATAAATACTTGTCTATTCATTTCTCTCGCTCCGTCTAATCGTTAATTTCACTCAAATCAACACCTACGGCTTCTGCTTGTTCTGATAATGTCAAATCATCAAAAGCCTCTTTGATTCTTGCTTTTGCACAATCTTCGCATAAGTCATCGCCATCACTGCGATATTTTGCTCCCTCGTCTCCACAGTCATCACAGTAGTCTACCGGAACATTGCGGTAGGGACACGAACTGCCGAGACAAGGCAAGCCACAATCAACACAATGGTTTTCTATTCTTCTGCTCATACGGAAGTCGCCTTCTTCGGCTTTCTTCCACAACTGTACTTTTCAGGACAATAGCCCAGATACTCACATTTAGGCATCATTTGAGTATTTACGATAACTTCCCATTCGGGAGAATACTCCTTCAGAGCAGTCATAATGTCGTTAAACATCTGACGGAACTCCCAGAAAGCACGAGAACACATTCTGTTTCTTGACATATCAATGAAGTTTCTCGGATTTCTCTTGTCAACCATAGTGGTTTCCATACCGAGAGGAAGTTGCATTGCACTATCTTCTCTCGGAATACCCATTGCTTCGAGTTTCTGGCAGTTTTCAGAAATGACACTCATTGTCTGCTGATAAATAGCCAGTGCTTCGGGATTATTGGCAATTTTGGGAGGAATGACATAAGGGAAGTTCTCATAGTTGATGTATCTTGTGGATGCCTGTAAACGAGAGGGCAAACAACCGATGTGAGTGTAATACTCTCTGATTACTCGTGCGGAATATCCCTCAATCAACAAGTGAATGTCGGGAAATTCAATACATCTTCCGTGATTGTTTTCCATACACTCCAAGCCACGCTTGTAGTTCTTTTCAGCATCGGTAGTATCTGCGCCCCAGCAGTAACCGGCTCTGCGACCCATCAAGGAAATAGGGTCTTTCGTAGTTTCGGGCAAAATCGTAATCTTTCCCATTTTGTTCTCCTTTATAATTTCTCAAATTCTCGGATTTGTTCGATGGAATAACACCCGCCTCTGCTGTTGTAGTCATAGTGCTGCGTTGAAAATTCATTCAGCAGTGGTAACAGTTGGTTTAGAAGTGTTTCTGTCTTATTTTTAATGTCTTTTCTTTGGGAGCGGTAATTCTCTACACGCTCCTTGTATGCTTGTTCCTGTTGACTTTTAACTTCTTCAAACTGTTTACGCTTTGGGTCTTTCCATCTATATTTGAACCACCATACGATGAACAAAAACCATTTCTTGCAGGTCTTGCCATATCGAAGTCTATGCTTCGCACATTCATACCAACCTAACTTATTGTCTACCGCATTGAAGTATTTAATCATATCTTCAATAGTTTCGCTGTAAATCTTGGTTGGTTCTCCATCATCTTTTCTATACCAAGAAGTGTCTACATTGATACCTTGACAACGTGAGGTCGGAATTTGCACCTTAAATCCCAGCATATCGAAATATACATAGTTACAATGAACCAAGATATTCTCTGCGAGAGGAAAAGTGTTTTTAACAAGAACCGCAAGTAAGTCGGAACTTCGTAGCGGTGTTTCACAAATTGTATGCCATTGTTTTTCTGTGACCGGCTTTGAGAAGTCGATTGATTTTACTATGGCTATTTTATTTTGGGTTTCATCAATTTCTCTATTGAGTTCTTTGATGGCATCTGAAACATCATAAATCATATTTTGTGTTGCCTTTCTAACATCTTACAAAATGTACCGTGTTAAACCTTTGGTCTGGGAACTCTTTGAGAGTTACGTGTGAAATATACCCACCGATTTCTATTGACTCAACCTCATATACTTTATCTTGCTGCAAGAATTTGTGTGCTTGTTCCACATCACCCTTATAGCCGCTATCAAGTTTAACAGCCTTTACTTTGCAGCCTTTTTCACAGAAAAGAATTGATTCTTTGTTATCGGAACACTCTCCACAGAGCCAATCGCCACCGTATGTGAGTGTAACCGAATCAAGAACTTTTCCGCATTTCTTGCACTTTGCATTTCCAAGCATAATCAAGTCCCCCTTACTGTTGTTCATCAAACATCTTTGCAGTATTGACGAGAATCTGTCTTAATTGAGGACTGATATTAAACCTGCTTGCATTGGTTTCAATGCTTTTGAGAATATTACCATCAATATGTCTCTGTGAAGATGCTTTCCAGTCACAGAACATTTCCACAATATCGACGAGGTTCATATCATTGATACCCTTTGCGAAGTGTTCAGGATGATGGCGGTAATTTGCATAGTGATGTTGTAACGCACCATTCATTTCTTCAAGGTGCTGCATATATGCATCGCTACCGTATGTAGTCTCTGCAAGTTTAGGAGTGTACTCCGTGAAGATTTCAACCTCTGGGCTTTCCATCTTCAATCTGTCGTGTTCAGTACCTCTGGCAGTCAGTTTGTCAGTGAAAACTCGGATAATCTCTCGCACTTTCTCAATGTGCTTCATAGTCTCCACTTGGCACTCTGCTATTGTCATAAATCTTCTCCTTTAACTTTGATATAAGCGTTATTTGCAAACGCCACGGAATTCTCTCGCACAATCCATTTCTTATCGAAGTTATCATAAATAGGTATTTGCCTACTCATCTTAACTCTCATTGGTTTATTGGATTTTGCGGCTTGTTGAGCAAGACCGAGAAATTGCTGTTCAAGTGCAACTCTCGGTGCTTGCACAGTCTGGTGTTGGATTCTATCTTCAACTTCTATATCAAAGGTGCATTCAAAGACTTCCATTTGTTCTCTAATCTTTTCAAACAATGAACCTGTCTCCTTTACAATAAAATCCCAATTTTATTATCACTTTTGACGGTTATAAATGCGTTTTGGTCTTGTTCCGTCTTATTTATTATAATACCTGTTTATTCATTTGTCAAGTAGTTATTCTAAATTATTTTTAATTTTTTAACTCAACGAGATACTTGATTGTGCATTGTTCTTCCTTATACACAATAATCTCGTCATTCCTTAACATAGAACCCTCGTGGGCGTGTAAGCAGTTTGCTCCCGGACACGCTCTCTGCAAGGCATCATAATTGAAATTGTAATATTTGCTGTCAAAGGAATGCACATCATAAGGCTTACCATATGCAACGTCCATCAAAGCCATAAAGCCAGAAGAAGAACTTCCATTAGCCCAATAACTTCCTGAAAGGCTGGTATATCCTAATGACTTTCTTGCCTTTGGAGCATAGTAGATTCCATATCCGAACATCTTGCCGGTGATAACCGCATTGGTAGGTCTTAACACAAGACCGCTGTTGATAATCGACCACCAATTTTCATTTCGGCTGCCGTGGAACAACAAGCGAACATCTTTGATATTATTGTCTTTGACAAAGGCATCAAATCTCTCTTGTGTTCTGACATTTTTGACTTTCCAAGCCTTATGGAATTTATCGGAGCAAGAACCAAGTGCCACTCTAATTGTCGCAATATCTTCGGCTGAACATTCCTCAAACTCCAATCCAAGTTGTTCGAGAATTGTCTTATCATTGATAGGCTTATCATCTTTGACTTCTTCAATGACTTGCTTCTGCACGACCTGACCTTTCATAATGTCGAGCAGGTCTTGCTCTCTGCTGATGATTTTTGCAAACTGTGTATCATCGTGAGCAATGTAACTACTTACCGAACCCATTTTTCTCGGAATAACGGTAAATAACTTTAAGAGTGTTTGATTGAACATCTCTCTATCCTCAATGGTTAAAAGGCTTGTAAGAATGGTCTGTGCTTCGTCAACCATTGCTTGTGTAACCTTATTTGAGGAAATTGTATAGTTCTCGCTGATTGCTTTTCGAGCCATACTTTGCAATCTTTCAACAATTTCTGCGATAACCTTATTTTCAATCTCTTTGTATTCAGACTGTTTCGGCTTTTCGGTGCTTATCAAATCCTTCACAAGGTCTGTCTGGTCAACATATCCCTTGCGGATTTTCTCATTGTATTTCGCATTCCATTGGCTCATAGGATAGGTACGGCTTTGTGAACTGCTTCCTATGCGACCATATTCCGCAGTCCACGAATCGCCGTGTGGTGTCATACGATAATACTTATTGTTGTTTGCACCAGCCGTAACCATTACCAAATACTTTGGTGTAAAGTCCGGCATATCTTATCTCCTTACAAACGACAAATCAAAATCTCAATATCGGTATCACCGAATACATCCTCGATGACATCCTTAACCTTATCCCATTCAAGTTGGTCGAGACCACATCCGATAAGGGGCATTGCCAACTTATCAATGTTGAAGTTCTCGCATTGCTCTCTCATATCTTCGAGAGTCTGATACAAAGTATCATATGTAGGCTTATGGAAGCAACGCTGCTTTGTTACAAGGTTGAACACATTGTCAACAAGCAATGCTCTGCCAACATTGGCAAACTTCTCACCTTCAGGAATAGCAAAATCACGATGGAGTTTAAATCTCATATTGTAGTTTGCATCAAATGCTTTTGCGATACCTGCACCGAGGGCATAGTCGCCACTAATGCAGTGTGCAAGGTAATAACCCTGCGGAACAGTAAATAAATCCTGCTGTACTTCTTTGATATTCATACTCATTTCCTCCGAATTAAGTAATCTCCATAAATCCTCAACGGTCTCGATTGCAACGGCTTCGCCATTCTTACCAAACATCATCTGAATGGCTGAACATTTACCGAAGTTGAGAGTATATACCCAATGATGAATGAAACCACACTCATCATTCGTTACCCCCGAAAGTAACTCGACCATTGAATTTGCTAAATTGGGTGTTTTGCAATTAAAGTAAGTTCTATGTAATGCGAGATTTTCTTCAATCTCATTGAGATACTTTTTGAATTTTTCAAAAGTTAATTCCATTCTTATGCTCCCTTAATTTTCTTTAATTCTTGCAGCGACTTTAAGATGGACTCCCAAACCCTAATTTCTGTCGGGTTGTTCTCTTTCCTTGCCGCTTCAAGTCTTGTTTTAGCAATTTCAATTTGACTTGCTATATTCATTTGTCTACCTCTTTCTTCTCATCTTGAAGAACTTGTTTCCATCTGAATTTCTTGTCGCCAGCCTTGACAATACCTTTATCTTCTGCTTCAAATCTTTTCTCAAAGTCGTGTACGGTGTGTCCGTCAGATTTAAAGGTAGTAGGACTATCTTTATCCCACTTTAAAAGCAACTGCCAAAGGTCTGGATAATTCTTTCTTAAAAGTCGGAGTTGGTCTACGCCTTGGTTATGGCAGAACCAACAACCTCCTCTTGTTGCGGTTGTGTAAATAGGAGAAAGCAAATCGTTTTCTTCACACCATTGTCTACAATATGCTTCATCCCAGCCTATATCTACGAGTGGTAACATTTTACCCGGAACGGAATGTCTCTTAATTCGCTCTGGCTCATCAGCAGCAATTCCGAGGTACTGCACAATATTTTTCTTCGCCCCTTGTGCAATGGGGCTGCCAGAAAACCCGCTGTTTGAGTTGGGTACACCAATTCCCTCTGCCGATTGAGATTGGAAACCCGTATGGCAGCAATTTTGAGGTTGCTGTTGCACCAAGTTCCTCTTGGGATTGGGAATCCGAGAATTGATTTGTCTGAACACTGGCTTTTTGAGTCCCGAATTGCACCACGGGACTTGCTGCACGGGGAATCCATTCGGAGAACTTGCTGTGAATTTCTCCCCCTGCCGTTTGAGGCTTCTTCCGTCTCTTGGGTATATGATAAAACAGTTTTTCGTAGGTTATTTTCTCTTGCGATTGACTGCAAGACATTAACTTTGAGTCTGCTGTTACACCACGCTCCGAGGGTGTAAGGGAAACCATAGATTCTGTCTTTGTTTCGTCCTTCGTTAATCCACTCGTAGAATTGGGTGTCGTAGGTAAGTTTCTTACCCCCGAACAGCGCAGATATGTTCGACTGTATATCCGTATTTTTCCTTGATAATCTTGTCGGCGTGTGCCTTAAAATCAATCATAGGCGGTAAATCTGCCGGAATGGTATCAGTCGCCCATACCTCTGCGTGTACGATTCTATCAAGTGGATAACCGAGTTGTTTAATCGCTTCGAGACAAGCAAGACTATCTTTGCCATATGAAAGAGACAAGATATATTCTGTGTTTGGTTCTCTTTGCATTTATAACTCTCCTTGATATATTTCTGTTATGGTGTTATTCCTACTTATCTGTAAAATTACATATTGTCGATTTTATGATAAGCATTAACCCATAGTTCTTTTGTTCCCGGAATGGATTCCCATTCTCCGTTTTCGTTCTTTCTGCTCTTTGGCTTTTCTTTTGTACTTGTGATTCTGACAATATCACCTACTGCCAACTTATCTTTGTTGAATGTTCTCTTATCAATCTTACAATCAAGAGTAGTACCATTCTTCAAAGAGTATAGTTTAAGCCTTGGAGAATACTTTGTGTCAACGGCTAATACAGCAGCCATTCTGCTATACTTCGGGTCTGCGACAGTGATATAACCAAGATGCTCGGTTTGTGCTTTAATCTGCTCCGACAATCTTCTTGCCGGTGCTTTAATTTCTCTTGCAGCAACTCTTACAAAAGCATTAAAGTCAACCTCTGTGAACATCTTTGCAGTTTCTTTACCTGCATATGGTCTAATCATATCTAATGAGATACCAAGTTCTTCTAACTCATCTTTCTTGAATTGTTTTCTTGTGCTGAAGGTATCAAAGAACTTATATTGTGCCATCAGCGTATTGGCATCTCCAAATTCAGAGAAGAAGTCCAAATCAATCAATATCTTCAACTGACGTGCATCCGTCGAAGTCTTTGCGGAAATGTCATAAAGCAAATCTACAAAGGAATCATATTTGTTCTTTCTTAACTCATAAATTTCGTCTGCGATTTTAGCATTCATATATTTGATAGACTGAATGCCTTTATAAATGCTGTTATCGTCTTTCGATGGAGCATATGTACCCTTTGAGTATCTGAATTTGATTGGCTTTAACTTAATATCAAAGAAAGATAACTCATCGGTTAGTTTCAATGTTCTTACACTGTCATCTCCATAGTAGTTAAGTGCTACCGTGTAATACTCCAAAGGATAGTGTGATTTCAGATATGCACCATACAAACTGTCATAGGCGTATGACAATGAGTGAGAAGCATTGAAAGAGTATTTTGCAGCCTGTTCAACAACCGTCCAAGTCTCAATGAACCCATCCTCTTTGCCAACTCTTTCTTTCCAGCCGGTAAGAAGTTTTGCTTTCAATTCCGCAAGTTCTGCTTCCTTGAATTTCTTCTTTGCAATCTTCTTGATGATGTCATAAGAGCCAGTTTCAGGAATACCGAGCCAAATTAGATATTTCATAATCAACTCTTGGTAAATCATTCTGTGCTTGCCCTCGATGAGAATTTCATCAAGTTCTGGAACACCAGTTGTATATGGTTTTCTGTCAATGAAGTCTTGTAACAGACTCGCACATCCGGGACGAATAATCGCAACGAATGCTGACATTTCGGAAACATTTTTAGGGCAGTAAGTAGTTACAAGTCCAGTTGCAAAATCACTATCAGCCTGATTGATTGTGCTGGTTAATCCATTCTTATAAATGTCAAATGTGGCATCGTCGAACAGATTGTCAATTTCTCGAATAGTAGGAATTGGTATTTCTGCAAGTTTACAAACGTCTCGAATAATCGCCCAAACTGTAACAGTAAGGTAGTCATTTTTAAGGTATTTGTATTTGTCACAGTTATAACCATCAAGCAAGCAGCAAAACTTATCTTTACTGGTTCTTACTAATCCCAACTCTTTTCTTATCGGCTTATCGTACAAAAGCATTGAACAAGGAGATTCTGAAATACTTTCAATTACACCGACAAATCTCTTGCTATCTGCAATGATTTTCTTCCACTTACTGTCGTTCTCATAGAGTTCAAGGTTTTTAGCAATATCGTCGTATTCGTCAATATCTTTGCCTATACCTTTACAATAAGTTCGGAATGCAGATGCATCTTGAAATGGCTTCCAAGCCAACATCCAAGCACAATTCTCCTTGCCGAGCAAATCTTCTGTTGCCTTGATGAATGGTTCTCTGTCGGTTGTATTAAGGTCAATATCAGGAAGTGACCTTGTACCCAAAATTCTCTCAACGGACATAAATCGTGTTGGGAACAAAGTAATCGGTGAAGATACTCTGTCAATATCGGTAAGTCCGAGAAGTTTTGTTATATAGAAACTCGGTGCTGAACCTCTACCTGTATTAGTTAAACGACCATCGTACTTTTCTTGACCGTCTTTAACAACTTGGTAGTCAATTAAGAAGTAGTTCTCCATATGAGTTTTCTCCACAATATCCAACTCATAAGAGATTGCATCCGTATATTTTTGCCACTGGTCTCTCGGAATGTTATTTCTTTCAATAAGCCATTGTTTACGGATAATCTTTCTTAATTCCTCTGTTGGGTTCTCTGCAACCGAAGGAAGTTTAATATCATCGTTGATAAGAGTGAAAGGTTCACACTCATCAAAGATTAAGGTGTTTTCAAGTGCCTCTCTGACCTGCTCACGAGACAGTACACCTTGTTTAGCATATCTGCGATAGATTTCATCATCATCAGGATAGTCGAGGACAGAACTACCCTCGTCCTCATAATAGATGTCTTTCGCCTTTAATAGAATATCTCTATATTCTGTATCTTGTGGATAGATATAATGAGAGTCGTTTGCGTGGATAATCGGGATATGGGCTTCTTTGCTTAATTTCAAAAGTTCTTGATTTACCTCAATTTGCTTTTGGAACAAATGAGACTGAACTTCAAGAAAGAAGTTTTTACCGAACTTCCTATGTAAAGCAAGGATAAGTTCTGGGTCATTCCAAATACCTGCCACACACGCAGTTGTGATAATGAAGTTGTTTGGATTTAATGAGAACAACAATTCTGTGTCAATTCTCGGCTTGTAGTAGAATCCGGTGGAATGCGCTTCGGTCATAATATCATTCAACTGCATTGCTCCATCATTGTTCTTTGCAATGATAACCAAGTGCTTGTTGCTTCTGTCCTTTGCGAACCTATCTTTTACAAAATAGGTTTCCATTCCGTATCTTAACTTCAAATCATATATCTTTTTGCCATCTTGGTCTTTTCTATTGACCAAATCAAGCCAGTCGAAGATATTGCCAGTGACTCCGTGATTTGTTGTAAATACGGAGTCGTGACCCAATTCAATGGCTCTCTTGCAATATTCTTCTGGTTTAACCACTACGTCCATAGTCCACGGATTGCCGTAATGGTCGTGTTTATGGTAGTTATTATATCGTGCCATATCTCACCCTCTACTCGCAGCCTTTCTGTACTCGCAAGAGTGTCGGAAATTACAAAGATTGGTACAATAGAAGAAATCCTCTGAAGGTTCAAATTCTTCTTCAAGTTCGATTGTCTTAATCGTATCTTTGAACCACTTTATTGCTTCTTCATATTCACTCTGGATAAATGGAATTGTTGCAAACACGCCACCATCCTTGAAGTGATTCCAAGTAATCTCTTTCGGGAACTCTTTATAAGTTTGATGAATTGCGTGGCAATACAAATACATCTGTCTCTTATAAGATTCAAAACTCTGCTGCGACTTTTTCTTTATTTCTCCGTTCTTTTTGAACGGATATTCTGAACTCTTGTGGTCTAATACCACAATTTTGCCGTCTCTTTTATCTCTTAACAGTAAGTCGATAAAACCAATGAAGTCATATCCATCAACCGTGAAACGCTGCTCTAACTCTACGCCGAGAATTTCATAGTCTTTTAACCACTCAATATCAAGACTTGCAAAGTAGTCTGCAATGGTCTCATAACTCTTTTCCATAGTTGATTTCTTGACCTTATAACAAACATAGTTGTCATAATTGTCTATGTAATATTGCAAAGCATCTTCGACTTTGAGTTCACCCTTGAAAATCATTGCAAGAATTTCGTGAACATAACTGCCGACTTCTGCATAGAAATTGCCTTCAGACAAGTATTGGTTATCATCGTTGATAATGTAGTCGAGATAAAATTCATACTTACAATGACCAAAACAGGTGGCACGAGAATACGACCATCGAGTTTTTCTGTCATTGCCCTGTGATTCGCTCATATCCTCACCACCTTTCTTTTATCTGAATATAATTCTTCCCATATATCTAACCCACAATCTACCGGTGCATTCTTTGTCTTTGCACCGCCGAGCAACTTCTGCTTATCATCAATGATGTAAACATTAGTCACTCTCCTTAACTTATCAATATCTTCCCTAACTTCATCTTTGAAGTATTCGACATCCGAATCATATGCCAACACTACATTGACCCTCATTTTAACGAGCAAGTCTATCTGCTCCGGTGTTAAGGTGTGCTTTTCGGCAGAGACACAATTCTTATATCCCCAACCATATGCCTTCATAACACTCTTGATAGATTCAAAAATGATAACCTCATTTTCTTCTTGGATGTAGGGAAGCGTTGTTTCAAGACCTTGAAAATAGTCCATCACACCAACGGTATAGTAGTTTATATATTTAGCAATTTTCATTGCTTTGTAATTTTCATATCTTGTTCTGCCCTTGACATTTATAAGGTTGCCCTCTATGTCATACACAGGGTAAACAATTCTATTGCCAATATCGTCAATGCGAACTCCGAACAAATCCATTACTTCTTGCTCAATGCCTTCGTCCAGCCATTCTTGAACTTTGCATTTCTTGTACTTCTTCATTGTGGTGGCAGGTAGAATTTCGTGTTGGTAGACTTCTTTTTTCTGACTTTGCATCATTCTATATCTTTTGAGGAAAGTCATTGTTTTGGATTGGCACATTTTTGAAAGGTCAACATTTGCCAAACTTGCAGCCTTTTCAACTGCATCTTCAAAAGACATTCCCTCGAAGTCTATAAGATAACCAATCATTCCACCTGCTTTACCACAAGAAAAGCAATAGTAAGAATTCTTTGCGGGAGTAAACGATAGAGATGGAGTAACATCGACGTGCAGAGGACAGTTTGTGAAATAGTCCTCTCCACGCTTTTCGAGTTCTAACGA